>CBJNAT010000552.1:0-2990 GCA_966434585.1 uncultured Gammaproteobacteria bacterium
ACATTCTCGATGCGGACATGTCCGGTGGCTATCCATTGCGCAAGCGCTCGCCGCCGTTCGGCAGTCTTACAGTGCCTAGCTGCGCGTTGCAAATGATGGCGCCGGGCTGTGTGGCGAGTGAGGCTGCAGCGATCGAAGTGCCGGTATTCGTGGGCGTCGGCGAGCGCGACGTGTGTCCAGATCCGCATGCCGAGCCCAGCGCGTACAAAGGCGCGCGCGATGTGTCGCTCTACATCGTGCCGCGGATGGCCCACATGCATAACTTCGCTTCGACGCGCCGACAGCTCTGGGATCGGCTCATCGATTGGTCACGGATGGTGGCGAGAGGTTGAGCCAAGCCTGCCGGAGAGAATCTGTGCATCTGCAAGGCAAGCTCTATCAGATCGGCGTCGTCGTCCGTGACCTCGATGCCGGCATGCACCACTACTCGACTCTGCTCGGGCTGGGGCCGTACAAGCGCATCGATACCAATTACCTCGCGCGTTATCGCGATTGGACCGGACGTATTGCAAATCGCAACGCCTTCGCGCGCTGGGGCGATCTCTACCTGGAAATGATCGAGCCAGGCGTAGGGGAGGGGAATGCCATGGAATGGCTACGCACGCGTGGCGAAGGCATCTTCCATCTGGGCTATGCCACTGACGATCTGGAACAACGGCCGGGCGGTGCAGAAGTCTGCTTCGAAACACTCGACACGCGCACGCCCGACGGGCGCGTCGCGATCGTTCATCTCGATACGGTTGAGCAGCTTGGGTACTACGTGGAGCTGACGCATCGGCCGCTGGCAGAACAGTTGTCGCGCTGGATTGACGATCGCGACGCGGATGGTCGACTCGAGTCCTAGCTCACTACCCACGAGTTGGCTTACGCACTTCCATTGCGCGTTCACGCAAATCGTGCCGTCCCTCCATCGATGCGCAGGAATGCACCGGTCGTGTAACTCGACAGTGGGCTTGCCAGGAATGCTGCCGCGGTGGCGATGTCGCGCGGGCGGCCGAGCCGCGGTACGGGCTGCGGCAGAAACTCTGTCGTGTAGGTGCGTTCGTTCGCGGCGAGATCGTCGGGCCAGTTGAGTTGCTTGCGTAACGTCACGAGCCAGCGCTCGACAGCGGGTGTGAGGACCGTTCCAGGAACGATGGCGTTTACGGTGATGCCGTGCGGCGCGAGGTTCTTCGAAAGATTCACCGTGAGATTATCGACTCCCGCTTTCGCAGCTGAGTAGTCCAGCAAGAATCCATCCAGCTGCGACCCTCCGGCGCTCGAGATGTTGATGATGCGACCCCAACCGCGCTCGATCATCTGTGGCACGAGTCGGCGGGTGAGACGGACTGCCGCGCCCACATTCAGATTGAAACTGTCCAGCCATTCGCGTGGTTGGAGCTCGATCCACGGCGGGTTGTCCATGCGCAGGACCGCGCCCGCGTTGTTGACGAGGATGTCGATGCCGCCGAAAGCTGCGAGCGCAGCATCCGCCACCGCGTTCGCATCCTCGTCCTTCATGAGATCGCCCGTGGTCACGACCGTTTGCACCCCACGCGACGCTACCTGACGCGCTGTTTGCTCTGCACGCGAGCGATCACGACCGTGCACTGCCACCGCGACGCCTTCCGCCGCGAGCTCCAGAGCGATTGCAGCGCCGAGGCCAGAGCTACTGCCGGTGACGAGTGCACGCTTGCCTTTGAGTTCCAGATCCATCGCATCTCCCTCTCAATCCCGGTACGCCACGCGCCTACGGCGAGCGCGTCGTCTATCCACTCGCCAGATCGAAGTGCCGAATGTAATCGTGGAAGCGAGTGCGGACCTCGTGCGGATCGAGACCGAACTCTTCAGCCGTGTAGCGATGCTCACCGAGACGATTCGCCGGGTTGGCGCGAATCCATTCATGCATCGCAGTTTCCGTCTGCGTGCTCAAGGCGAGGCCGAAGTGGTCGTAAATCTCGGCGACCACGCGCATTGGCTCTGCATGGAAGCGCCGATGATCCACGTCGAAGAACTGCTCCTGCGGTGCGCGCTGTCGAACCGCGATCGTGCGCATGGCCGCCTCGTGCCAGTAGCGGCACTCGCGCGGGCCGATCGCAAGTGCATCCACCGCAGCGCCTTCGAGCACACTGCGTGACATCTTGAGCACACTGCACAAGGACGGCAGCGCCTTGCCGGGATCGCGATGGGTTTGCACGATCCGCGCATCCGGAAAGGTGTCCAGCAACACATCCAACTGCGCGATGTGGCCGGGATTCTTGAGCAGCCACGTGCGATCGTCGTGCGCGCCGATCAAGCGCAGCACATCGGCAAAGTAGCGGTACCCAGGCCGTTCATCCTGTTGTTGGAACCAGGCGTCATAGGTGGGCACGTGCCAGCCGGAGGCGAAACGATTGCTGACGAAGCTGTGCTTAAGGATTTCGAGACATTCGTCGACTTCGTGCGCGGTCATTTCATGGGCCGCACGCATCTCCGGCGCTGCTAGATAGAAGGCCTCGAGGTTTGCGACTACTGCGCGGTAGCGTGGGTTCGTGGGCCATGTCTCGCGCGGCGGCCGCGGCATCGGCGAGTCTGCCAGCCAGTGCTCCAATCCTTGGAACTGCGGGTCCATCGACAACAACTTGTGTAACGCTGTCGTGCCCGTTCGCGGGATGCCCGTGATGATGAGGGGTTTGACGATGCGTCTTTGGAGTGACTGTGGCTGCCGCTGCCAACCGTCATGCGCATGTAAGCGCGCCGCGAGCGTTCCGACGATCGTGCCTGCGGCGAACTCGCGACCCTTCCGTGTGGGTTTCAGATCACGATCCAAGCTCTCGAGCAGCTTCTTCAATCCCGACCGATAGTCAGCGGAGCCGAAATCCTGAAGGCCAGTCATCTGCCTGGCGACATCGTGCAGATGCTGCTCGGCGTCGCTGAAGGTGCTGGTGACAAGCACGGGGTTCTCCGGGGCGAGGGAACTTAGTCTGCTAGTCGGCTAGTCTGCTAGCCAGACCAGATGCATCCCTCTGGCT
>CBJNAT010000553.1:0-2986 GCA_966434585.1 uncultured Gammaproteobacteria bacterium
CCCGTGGAAGTACGCGCGGTGATCAGCGATCAGCCGCAGGCAGCCGGGCTGGCTGCAGCCGCCGAGCTCGGCATTCCGACTCGAGTGCTGCGAGCTCGCGATTTTGCCGACCGCTCGAGCTTCGATGCAGCGCTCGGCGATCTCGTGGCGGAGTATCAGCCGAAGCTCGTCGTACTCGCGGGCTACATGCGCATTCTCAGCTCGAACTTCGTGCAGCGATTCGCGGGACGCATGCTCAACATTCATCCTTCGATCCTGCCGAAGTATCCCGGTCTCAAGACCCACGAACGCGTACTCGAGGCGCGCGATCGCGAACACGGCGTCACGGTGCACTTCGTTACCGATGAACTCGATGGCGGCCCGCTCGTCATCCAGGCGCTCATCGACGTGCTCCCGGATGACACGGCGCAATCGCTTTCAGCGCGAATTCAGCGCCAGGAACACAGCATCTACCCGCAAGCGATTCACTGGTTTGCAACCGGCCGGCTGCAGTGCCGCGACGGTCAGGTGTGGCTCGACGGGCAACCGTTGGTGCAACCCGTGCGGGTGGATGGCCGTATAGAGAGTGACGCGGTCGCAGGCCGCTCTCCAGAGGGACGCGATTGAAACGTTGGCTCCTGCTCGGATGGATGCTGTTCACCACGGTGTGCGCGCACGCTGCCCCGGTGCAGATCGAACCGTTCAAAGCCACTTACGCCGTCACCTACCGCGGGCTGAACGCCGGCCACATCACCTTCGAGTTGAAACGTGAGGGCGCGAATCGCTATCTCTACCACTCGACTGTCGAACCCAGCTTTCTCGCCGGCATGGTCGTGAACCGCAAAGCGACGGAGATAACCCGCTTCATCGTGACTGAACAGGGCGTGCAGCCGCTGGAATGGAAGCTCGAAGACGGCACTCATGCAACGGCAAAGGACGGCACATTGAAATTCAATCTCGACGCACACCGCGTGCACGGCACTGTCGAAGACAAACCGGTCGACCTGCAGTTCGAAGGTCACGTGCAGGACCGCATGTCGCTGCAAATGGCAGTCATCCGTGCGCTGTTGCAGGGCCAAGAGCCCGGCACCATCGCCATCGTGGATGATGAGCGGATCAAGACATACGACTACGTGCGCCGACGCACAGAGAAGATGGAGACTCGTGTCGGCGAGTTCGACAGTGTGGTGTACGAGAGCACACGTGCTCGTGGCAAACGCCTGTCGCGCATGTGGCATGCGCCCTCGCTCGGCTTCCTCCCCGTGAGAGCGGAGCAAGTTCGCGAAGGAAGGCTCGAGACGATCATGCAGCTGGTTGAGCTGCAAGGACGAGACACCTCGAAGCATTGAGCCGAGCCGGTCGTACTTCGAGCACTCAGCGCGCACCTTCGCGCGGAAATCGAATGCAGACGCGCAAGCCGCGGTGAGCTTCGCCTTCGCCATATTCGACGGTGGCGCCGTGCAATTCGGCAATGCGTGTCACGAGCGAAAGGCCCAGGCCACTGCCCTCTGTTTCGCTTGTGTCAGCCCGGAAGAAGCGGCGTCCCAACTTCCCTCTCTGCTCGGCCGTCACGCCAGGGCCGTCGTCCACGACTGTCAGGTCGCAGGCGCCATTCAGCGTGGCGACTCGTACCGCGACATGCACACCTGGACCACCGTGCACGATGGCGTTCCCCACGATGTTGCGAATCACCACGGCCAGCAACGCGGCGTCGCCCGAGACAATCGCTGCCTCAGCCGCCTCGAAAGCGATCATCGCCCCACGCTCGATCGCACCCGGTGCAAGCTCGGCCAACGTCTGTTTTGCGACGTTCGACAGGTCGATCGGCACGAAGGCGATACGCTCGTTCGCATCCAGTCGCGCAAGCGCAAGCAACTGATCCACCAGACGCGATAGTCGGGTGGCGGACGCCGAGATCTTGGCCAGCCCCGCGTGCACAGCGCTCGGGTCTTGTGCACCCAGAGAGGCTTCCGCCTGCGCACGGATCGCGGCAACGGGATTGCGCAGCTCGTGCGCTGCGTCGGCCGTGAATCTCTTCTCGTTGGCGATGGAGCGCTCGATGCGTTCGAACAGGACGTTGAGACGCTCGATGAGGGGACGAACTTCGCCCGGCGCACCCCCAATATCGAGTCGATCGAGATTGTCGGAGTCGCGACGCGCGACTTCGTCACTGACGCGTCGGATCGGCTGGAGCCCGCGCGTCACGATCCATCCGATGAGCGCGCCCATGAGCGGCAGCGCCACGATGAGCGGCAGCAACGCGTTCAGCGCAATCTGCGCCGCCAATCGTTCGCGAGCGTCGTGTGGCTCGCCCATCTGCACCAAAACTCCGTGCTCCACATCCCAGTCGCTGAACACGCGCCACGTTTGACCGTCAATGTTCACGTCGCTGAAGCCGTGTTCTGCGTTCGAGAATCGCACGGCGGGCGCAGAACCCATGCGCAGCAACAGCCGGCCATTCGAATCCCACAGCTGCACCGCGAATTGCCGCGCGTATGGCTGCAGATCCTCGAGCTCCAACTCCTCCAATTCGAGCAGTTCGTGACCAGCCTCGCTCGACAGGAGCTGTGCCGCTTGCGCGAGTTGCGCATCGAATAGCTGGTCGAGCTCGTGATGAGCATCGCGATAGCTCAATGCGAGCGCAACGAGCCACAGCGCGCCGATGGCGCCGAGCAACGACCACAGCAGACGCTTTCGGATCGTGCCGGAGGCCACGTTCAACTCTTCGGATTGGGGAGCAGATAGCCGACGCCGCGCACCGTACGAACGACATCCGGCTCCAGCTTGCGGCGCAAGTGGTGAACGTAGACTTCGATGGCGTTGCTCTCGAGCGTGCGAGTCCAATCGTAGAGCTTCGATTCCAGTTGTTCCCGCGTGAGCACGCGGCCGGCATTCAGCATCAGCTCACGCAGCACAGCGAACTCGCGTGCAGACAGCTCGATCGGCTGACCGCGGAACTCCACCGCGTGGCTGGCCATGTCGAGCGTGATTTCGCCTACCTTGCGAG
>CBJNAT010000554.1:0-2975 GCA_966434585.1 uncultured Gammaproteobacteria bacterium
GCCGGCCATGAGCCCGAGCCCGGCCCAGTACGGCGGATGCACGCGCAGGCGCGACTCCACCCACAGCACACCGCTCGTCATGTACTGAACGATGATACCGGTCGCCATCACGAGGCCGCCTACAAACCCGCCACCGGGCGCGTTGTGGCCGCGCAGCAGGAAGTACACGGAAACGAGTCCGGCGATCGGCAGCAGCACGCGGCCGATCAATCCCGGCACCGCGAAATAGCCGGTCGGTAATTCCTGCCCCGATGCAAGCGCTTCGCGTGCAGCATCTTCGCGCTGCGCTCGCGGCACGTCGCGGCTTTCGGGAGCGGGACGGAAGCGACGCAGTAACGCAAACACCGTCAATGCGACCACACAGAGAACCGTGATCTCGCCCAGCGTATCCAGAGCGCGAAAATCGACGATGATCACGTTCACGACGTTACGACCGCCGGCATCGGGCAGCGCATGTTGCAAGAAGAAGGGCGCCAGCACTTCGGCGGGCGAGCGCGCCATGATGGCAAGGGCGAGCACTGCGATACCGACGCCTGAAACCACGGCCACCGCGAAGTCGCGCATGCGTCGGGCGCGCGCCTTCACCGACCGGCGCCGCAGTTCGTCGATCGCGAAGCGGCGCGGCATCCAACGCAGGCCAAGCAGAAGCAGCACGGTCGTCACCACTTCCACGGCGATCTGCGTGAGCGCGAGATCCGGCGCCGAGAACCATGCGAACGTCACACTCGTCACGAGGCCTGCGCCGCCGACCATGATCAACGCCGCGAGTCGGTGAAATTTTGCTTGCGCCGCGGCGCCCCAGGCACAGGCGGCACCGATCAGCCATAGCATCGCGAAGATGGGATTCGCCGGCGTGAGGCCGATGCTCGTCGGCAGCACGCTCTGGCCGAGCAGCGGCACGACGGCAATCCCGAGGGTGAAGAGCACGATGAGCAACACCTGCCGCTGCAGGCGGCGCGAAGAAGTCAGCTCGATGAGCCGCTTACAGAGGCCAATGAGCGAGACCATCGCGACGTCGAAAGCGCGCCTAGCGTCCACGGGCGCGGTGAGCGGCGCTGCGGCCATGGCTTGCTCGCGGCGCTTGAACAACGACAGATACAGCAGCAGACCGCCGCCGAGTGCCAGCAGACTCATGAGCACAGGCACGGTGAAGCCGTGCCAGATCTCGAGGCTGAACGACGGCGTTGCCGAACCGAGGATCGATTGCGCTGCCACATGCAGTACTGGACCGATCGTGTGCTCCGGAAATATGCCGACGAGCAGACACGCGAGGACCAAGAGCGCGCTGGGCGCCAACATGCCGCGAGTGGGTTCATGAGGGGCGCGCGGCAACTCGCGTGCGGGCGGCCCGAAGAACACGCGGTGAATGAAGCGTGCCGAATACGCCACGGTGAACATGCTGGCCAGCGTCGCGAGCGCGGGCAATCCGATGCGAATGAGGGGATCCTGTGCGGCGCTGATCGTCTCCGCAAAGAACATCTCCTTGGACAGAAAGCCGTTGAGCAACGGCACGCCGGCCATCGCGCTCGCCGCGACGAGCGCCACGGTGGCCGTGATCGGCATGGCGTGCGCCAAGCCGCTCAGGCGCCGCATGTCGCGTGTGCCTGTCTCGTGATCGACGATTCCAGCCGCCATGAACAACGAGGCCTTGAAGGTGGCGTGGTTCATCATGTGGAAGACGGCGGCCACGAGTGCGAGCGGCGTGTTCAAACCGAGCAGCAACGTGATGAGGCCGAGATGACTGATGGTGGAGTAGGCGAGTACGCCCTTCAGATCGCGTTGGAAGATCGCGGCCGCGCCGCCGAGCAGCAGCGAGCACAACCCGAGCCCGCATAGAATCCAGAACCATTCCTGCGTCCCAGCCAACGCCGGCCACAACCGCGCGATCAGGAACACGCCCGCCTTCACCATCGTCGCCGAATGCAGATAGGCGGACACGGGTGTCGGTGCCGCCATCGCGTGCGGCAGCCAGAAGTGGAAGGGAAACTGAGCACTCTTCGTGAGCGCGCCGAGCAGGACGAGCGCCAGCACGAGCGTGTAATAGGGATGTGCACGAATCGTATCGCCCCCGGTCAGCACCCGATCGAGGTCGTACCCGCCGACGATCTCCCCAAGCAAGACGACACCCAGCAACAGGCACATGCCGCCGGTGGCCGTCACCATCAGTGCCATGCGTGCGCCGCGCCGCGCCTCTGCACGGTGATACCAGTACGCGATTAGCATGAAGGAGGTGATGCTCGTCAGCTCCCAGAACACGACGAGCTGAATCAGATTGCCGGACAGCACGGTGCCCAGCATCGCGCCCATGAAGGCCATCAGAAACGAGAAGAAGCGCGGCGCCGGATCCTGCGGCGACAGGTAATAGCGCGCATACAGCACTACTAACAAGCCGACGAAGGAGACGAGCAACGCGAACAGCCAAGCGTAACCGTCGAGTCTGAAGTAGATCTCCAGCTGCAGCTGGGGCGCCCACGCATAGCGCTCCCGCAGTACGTCATCCGCGCCGTTCACGTCGGGATACAAGGTGACTACGAGCACCGTGCATGACAGCGCCACGAACCCGGCCAGCCAGCTCTCTGCATTGCGAGCGGTGGAGGGCAAGAGCGCCGCAATCAGCGCACCGACAAAGGGAAGCAAAACGATGGTCGCGAGTAGCATCATCGAAGGAAGTATGGCTGCGCGGAGCCTCTCCTCGCTACGACGACGAGGCCTGCAGTAACAATGATTTCACTCGTTTGGCGCGACGGGTTGTAGGACCGGGAGGAGACGTCACCGCGCGGTGTCACGCTCCCGGCGCAACGGTACGAACTGGACCATAGTAATTTCCTTCTCATCGACGCGACCATCAGCGTCCTTGCTCAGCAGCTTCAGAGATTGAATGCCATGCCGCCGGCCGACGGGCGCGATGAGTCGGCCGTCTGTTTTGAGCTGATCGACCAGCGGCTGTGGAATGTGATCGGGTGCGGCGGTGACCA
>CBJNAT010000555.1:0-2965 GCA_966434585.1 uncultured Gammaproteobacteria bacterium
CGCGGCGTCCCGGCGTTGCAAGCCAAACAGCACAACCACCGTCGACAACAACGCGATCGCACTGGCCGCGAGCGCTGCTCGCGGGCCGATCCATGCTCCCGCGAAGCCCACCGTCATGCCGCTGAACGTGCGCAGCCCCGAGGCGGCCATGTTGTACAAGCCGAGCACGCGGCCGCGAATCTGGGCCGGCGCATTCAGCTGCACGAGCGTCTGCACCATGGCGCCAAACGCCAACTCGACGAACCCGGCCACGAGCAACAGAACGAGCGCGAGTGGATAGAAGTGCGCGAGCGCGAAGCCGGCGAGCGCAACGCACCACACCATCGCCAGCGACACAGCCGCCCGCGGACTCGCATGCAGCAGACCTCGTGCTTCGAGCAACAATCCCGCCAATAACGCGCCGGTCGCATCGGCAGCGAGCAAGGCGCTGTACGAGAAATCCGCGCGTGCGTGGCCGAGGTCGGTGGCAAACGCCGGCATCTGCGCCTGGTAGGCATTGCCGATGAAGAACGAGGCCGCACCGCCCAGCAGGATCATGGATACGAGCACGCTATTCGGTGCGATATCACGAATCGTGAGCGCAATGTCGGCGAGGCCGCGTACGGCCCGCGCGGGACTACGCCGCCGCAGCGACAGCCCCTGCAACCAGATGAACGGGCCCAGGTAGAACGCAGCGTTGATGAGAATCGCGAGACCGGGATCGAAGAGCAGCATCAGTCCTGCGCCGACAGCCGGACCGACGAGGAAGCCGACGTAACGCGCCGTCGCATTCGATCGCACGGCGCTCGGCAGCAGCTCGGCACTCACCACATCATGGATGAGCACCTGGCTTGGCGTGGTCCAAAGCAAACCCGCCAGACCGTGCAGAATCAGCAGCACGACGGCGTGCCATACCTCGAGCGTATCCGTGAGAAACAGCACCCCCCACGCCAGCGAGACGAACATGAACATGAAAAGCCCGATCTGACCGAGCCGTCGCGGATCAAAGCGATCAGCCAACGCGCCCACGAACACCGAGAGCAGCAGATAGGGCACCCAATGCGCGATCACAGCCGCGCCGGCCAACCACGACGAGTGAAACTTCTGGAAGATCACCCAGTAGCTGATCACGTGCTCGATGCTGTCGGCCATCATCGTGCCGGCTGCGCTGAAGAAGAGCCCGCGATAGTTACGATCGCGCAGCGCGGCGAACGAACGACGGGTGGGCATGGAGTAATTGGAATGAGCTGGGCTACGGGCTACGGGCTACGGCCAGAGTAGCCCATGCCATTCTGGCTGTGGCCTGTTGCCTGTAGCCTGTAGCCTGTGCTGTCACGCGAACGCTTGCCACGCGGCACGCACGACCATGAACCACAGGGCGAGCGTCGCCACGCAGTAGATCCAGAACCGCAGAATCACGATGTTGATCGTGCAGTGAACGGCGCTGTGCAGGATGCGGAAGATGGCGAACACCCATGCAGCCACAATGTACGCGCCATCCACTTGCTCCGTGACGTAGAGGTACAGCACGAGCGCATAGAAGAGCGTCGGTATCTCGAACAGGTTCTTGAGGTTGTCGGATGGATTCGCCACATCGGGCGGGGATGCGGCTGCGATGCCTGCCGGCGTCAGCTGATCCGGCGTGAGCCCGGCGCGCTGAATGAATGGGATGCGCTTGGCATACATGTAGACCCATACGACCAGGGTCAACAGCATCGTGACGAAGAATGGAACGAAGATGGCCTGTGGTTGCATGGGCGATTACCACTCCCCGATGTTCGGCATCGATACCCAGGGCTCCTGCGGCTGCAAGGCCGTGCCACGCTGCAACAGTTCGACGGAGATGCGATCGGGCGAGCGCACGAAAGCCATGCGGCCGTCACGCGGCGGTCGATTGATCGTCACCCCGTGTTCCTGCAACCGTCGACAGGCCGCATAGATGTCATCGACTTCGTACGCGAGATGACCGAACGCGCGCCCGATGCCGTAGTTCTCGGGATCCCAGTTGTAGGTGAGCTCCACTTGGGCATCGTCGTTACCCGGTGCCGCAAGGAACACGAGCGTGAAACGGCCCTTGTCATTGTCGAAGCGCCGCAGCTCGCGCAATCCCAGCGCATCGCAATAGAAGCGCAATGAAGATGGCAGGTCGGTCACCCGGACCATCGTGTGCAGGTATCTGAGGGACATGAAAACACCTCTCTGTTCAGTGGTAGGACTTCCGGTCTCATCCAACAAGAAGAAGACAGAGCACTTCTCAGGCAAGCTGGCGGACTTGATCGTGCTGGATCGCCAGAGGTTAGATCATGAGCAACTTTCAGGAAGACGCGTCGTGACTGCGGTGCTCGACGCAGTCATGGGGCGTGAGCGCCGCGACTACCTGGCCGCGCGGCCGCGCTGTGCCGCGCTGGCCGCTGCTGCCGGGCGGCATTTTCCCGCCAGTGTCCCCATGCACTGGATGCGCGACTGGCCCATGCCCGTCCCACTGTACGTGCAGGAGGCGCAGGGCGCGACGCTGACGGACGTCGACGGCCACCGCTACGTGGACTTCTGCCTCGGCGACACAGGTGCCATGTTCGGCCATTCGCCGCCGCCGGTGACGCGTGCCATCGCGGCCCAGGCCGCGCATGGTCTCACCGCGATGCTCCCCGCGGCGCGAGTGCCTGAGGTGGGCGAGCGGCTGGCCGCGCTGTTCGGACTACCCTGGTGGCAGATCACGCAGACAGCCACCGAAGCCAACCGCGCCGTCCTGCGCCAGGCGCGCATGATCACCGGTCGCCCGCGGGTGCTGGTGTTCGATCGCTGTTACCACGGCACCGTCGATGAAACGATGGTGGTCATGGGCACCGATGGCGCCACGCTGCACTACCGGATCGAAACACCGCATCTGACGGCGCCGGTGTCGGAGAGCGACCCCGTCATCCCTTCCGGCGGCCACTTCGTGCTTGAGGCCCCGGTGACGTTGAGTGTGGCAGGGTGGAAGAAGGGA
>CBJNAT010000556.1:0-2965 GCA_966434585.1 uncultured Gammaproteobacteria bacterium
ATCTTGTCGCGAAGCAGTGGAATGTCGCGCGGGCTGCGGCTGTAGACGGTGGAGGTGAACAAGCCCAGGAAACGCCGCTCGCCCGTGACCTGGCCCGCCGCATCGAACGTCTTGATCCCAATGTGATCGAGATACGTTGCGCGATGCACGGTGGATAGGGCGTTGGCTTTCGTGACGAAGAGCGCATCGTTTGCGCGAGCATGCTGCTGGAGTTCGGCACGCAGAATCTCCGCGCGCGACTGCCTGCGCAGAATGCCGAGCCCAGTGCGGGGAACGGGCTCGAGGCGATCGGCGCCTCGTCCGCGCCGCAGTCGGAACTCGCTGTAGCCGAGAAAGGTGAAGTGGTTGTCCTCGAGCCACCGCAGGAGCTCCGCGTTCTCTTTGGCGTCACGCTTCGAAATGGGCGGGGCAGCGGACTCGAACTCCGCAGCGATCGCAAGCGCACGCTCGCGCATCTTCTTCCAGTCCCGACACGCGGCACGGACGTCGCGCAGGGAGCGCTCGAGCTCGCTTTCGATCGCTTCCAGCGTAGCGCCATCGGCGACACGATCAATTTCGATCTGTTGCCATGACTCGGCATGCATGCCCGTACCGGGCCCGTCCGCAAAATCGCGGAGGCGCCCGTTTGCATCCCGTCGGACATAGAGAATGGGATGCGCCACGAAGTGAATGGCCAGTCCATACCGATCGAGCACCATGCGAATCGAGTCGACCAGGAACGGCATGTTGTCCGTGGTGACTTGCACGACCGTGTGCGGGGAGCTCCACCGCTCACGATCCGGGTTCGGGTTGTACACGCGAATCAGACTCTGACCGCGCAGACGCGCGCGAGCCATGGCTTGATGCGCCAGAGCCCGAGCCGCAAGTGTCTTTACGTCGTGCTGCGCGAGATCCCCCTCTGCAACGCCGTGATAGTAGACACGCACGAAGCGCGCGGCTTCGATGGGCTTGGTGCGTCGCCCGCCGATGCTGGACGAACGCGCAGCTGCCGCGATCCGCTCGATGAGCTTGCGGCGCGACGCTGGAATGTTGGTAGACACGGTCAGCCCCCCGGCTGTTCGCAAGGTCCGCTCGAGGCCAGATTCTTGTTGAGTTCAGCGCAGCGTATCGGCCTGCGCCTGTAGGCGAGTCAGCAGCTCATCCAGTGTTTTGCGCTCGCGGCCGGAGAGGGACTCGAGCAGTTGAGTCTCGAGGCTGCGCGCCGCCGGAACGATGCGTTTGTATACACCGCGACCCGCTGCCGACAGCGTCAGCATCGAGCGCCGCCGGTCTTCTGCGTGGGTCTGGCGCTTGATGTAGCCCTTCGAGAGTAGTGCCTGCACCGCGCGGCTCACGGCAACTTTGTCCATTGCAGTGCGTTCAGCCACATCCACGGCGGAAATGTCCGGAAATTGCGCGAGCATCGCCATGACGCGCCATTCCGGAACGGAAATGCCGAAGCGGCGCTCGTATGTTGAGGCGACTTTTAGCCCGACAGTGTTGGCAAGTACGGACAACCTGTAGGGCAAAAAGCGCTCGAGGGGAATAGTGTCCCCACCATCGCCGCGTCGGTTCTTTCCCGTGGCCATGTTTGTAAATACTCCAATGTTCATCGTGTGTTGGTGGACGTCAGTTTCAGCTGCAACTACAGGAGCTGGCAAGTCCCATCGTCCGCCGACCAGTGCGCTTACTAACGTAATCCGGCGCCAGAAGTTCGTAATCGAGGCGCAGTCATGACACAAATCGACTCCACGGCGGGAAATCCCGCTATCGCCGATCGGGGCAACCCGATGGGCACGGACGGCTTCGAATTCGTCGAATACACCGCACCCGATCCGGAGCTGCTGCGGACGCTGTTCGAGCGGATGGGCTTTCCGATCACGGCGCGCCATCGCAGCAAGAACGTCACGCTGCACAAGCAGGGCGACATCCACTTCATCATCAACGCCGAACGCGACAGCTTCGCGCAGCGCTTCGCGCAAGCGCACGGCCCTTCAGCATGCGCCATGGCCTTCCGCGTTCGCGATGCGGCGTACGCGTACAAGCGCGCGGTCGAGCTCGGTGCCACGCCCATTCAAACGCCCGTGGGGCCGATGGAGCTCAACATACCAGCGATCGAGGGCATCGGCGGCAGCCTGATCTACCTCGTCGACCGCTATGGCGAGCGCACAATTTACGACGTCGACTTCGTGCCCGTAAGTCCGGCGAACGCCCCCTCCGCCGGGCTGCAGTGCATCGACCATCTGACGCATAACGTGCGTCGCGGCAACATGAATCGTTGGGCGAGCTTTTACGAGCGGCTGTTCAACTTTCGCGAGATACGCTACTTCGACATCGAAGGGCAGCGAACCGGGTTGTTCAGTCGCGCAATGACCAGCCCCTGCGGCAAGATCCGCATCCCCATCAACGAATCGCAGGACGACAAATCTCAGATCGAAGAGTACCTGCAGGCCTACCACGGCGAGGGCATTCAGCACATCGCGCTCGCAACCGGCGACATCATCCGCACGGTCGACGTGCTGCGGCTTCGCGGCGTGCGGTTTCAGGACACGCCGGACACTTACTACGAGCAAGTCGATACACGCGTGCCGAACCACGGTGAAGATCTGGCAGCGCTGAAGCAGCGGCGTATCCTCATCGACGGCAATCCCATGCGCAACGAGGGTATCCTCCTGCAGATCTTCACGCAGAACGTCATCGGGCCGATTTTCTTCGAAATCATTCAGCGCAAGGGCAACGAAGGTTTCGGCGAGGGTAACTTCCGCGCGCTGTTCGAATCCATCGAGCTCGATCAGATCAGGCGAGGGGTCCTGTAGCCGCGCCGGTGTGACTCAGGTTCGAGCGCCGCCTGGCTTGATCTGTGGCGGCGCGTCCTCCAGCCGTCGCAAGTAACTGGTTCCGCCGAGTAGGCGCATTTGCCTCAGGATCCAATCCTGCCGGCTGCGCACGTAGCGGCTCGGCGCAGACACTTTCATGCGAATCGGAT
>CBJNAT010000557.1:0-2963 GCA_966434585.1 uncultured Gammaproteobacteria bacterium
GAGCGGGTGCTCGGCGGCCACGGCGCAGAACGTCACGCCCATCAGCGTGTCTGCGCGTGTCGTGAAGACATTCAGTTGATGCTGCCGACCGTCGAGCTCATACGGAAAGCCGATACGCACGCCTTCGCTTTTGCCGATCCAGTTGGCCTGCATGACTTTCACGCGCTCGGGCCAGCCGGGCAGATGCTCGAGCGCGGCGAGCAGCTCTTCCGCGTACTGCGTGATGCGGAAGTAGTACATGGGGATCTCGCGCTTTTCGACGAGCGCTCCCGTGCGCCAGCCGCGGCCATCGATCACCTGCTCGTTCGCGAGCACGGTTTGATCGATCGGATCCCAGTTCACGACGCCGGTCTTCTTGTAGGCGATGCCCTTTTCCAGCATGCGCAGGAACAGCCACTGATTCCACTTGTAGTACTGCGGCGTACAGGTCGCGACCTCACGTTCCCAATCGATGCTGAACCCGAGCGAGCGCAGTTGGCGCTTCATGTACGCAATGTTGTCGTAGGTCCACTGCGCGGGCGGCACGCCGTTCTTCATCGCGGCGTTCTCAGCCGGCAGACCGAAGGCGTCCCAGCCCATCGGATGCAGCACGTTGTAGCCCTGCATGCGCATGTAGCGCGCGATCACATCGACAATGGTGTAGTTGCGCACGTGGCCCATGTGCAGTCGGCCGCTCGGATACGGAAACATGCCAAGGGCGTAATACTTCGGCTTCGCAACGTCTTCACGGGCTTTGAAGGCGCCGGTGGCATCCCAGTGAGCTTGAGCCTCGGCTTCGATGGCGGTTGGATCGTAGCGTTCTTGCATGGTTCTCGAGTCGATGACAGAGGGCCAGGAGGGCACTGGGTCATTGGGCTCTGGCCTCTCATCGGGAGAAAACCTCTGGCTAGAGCCCAATCACCCAGCGCCCTCATAACCCAGGCAGCGTGTGGGGGCGGAAGGATACAGGCTGGCCCTGCGCAGCCGAAAGCAGAACGAGCCACTGGCCCAGGCGTCGGCGAATCTGCGTCAGCGCTTGGCGCTCTTGAGCGCCTGCCGCAGCGCTTGCGTGAGCTTGCCGCGTCGACCCACGCTGACCGAATCCAGGCTCAACCAATCAGCGAGCCTTCTCAGCTCCGTCGCGAGTGCTGGGACGACGTGCGCGGCCACGTGTGGCTGTTCCAAATGCGCTGCGTGCACGACCAGCTTGCCTGCTTTGCGATCGGCCTTCAGATCGACGCGCGCCGGGATCGCATCGTTCAGTAGGAATGGCAGCACGTAGTAACCATGCACGCGCTTATGAGCAGGCGTGTAGATCTCCAATCGATAGCGAAAACCGAACAGCCGCTCCGTGCGGCTGCGCTCCCAAACGAGCGGATCGAACGGCGAGAGCAGCGTCCGCACATCGATACGCTGCGGCAGCGTCGCTCGCGCATGCAGATACGCTGGTTGCCGCCACGACTCCACCGTCACCGGTTGTAGCTGCCCAGCTTCCACCAGTTCAGCTACACGTGCCTTGGTGTCGTTGACGCCGAGTCGGAAGTAGTCGCGCAGGTCTGCCGCAGTGGCAATGCCGCAAGCACGCGCGGCGATGTCGACCAGCGCACGTTGCGCATCCGCTTCGTTCGGCGTCGCAGTCTGGAGTACTTCGGCCGGCAGCACGCGTTCGGTGAGATCGTAAACACGCTCGAAATGCCGCCGCGTCGCAGTCGTGACCTCGCCGGTCCAGAACAGACACTCGAGCGCGGTCTTTGCCTCGCTCCATTCCCACCAACCTTTCGTCGCTTTCGTTCGCGCGTGCAACTCGCCCGCCGCCAACGGGCCGCGCTCGCGTAACTGCTCCAGCACTTCACGAACGAATTCGGCGTGCTCACTCAGAAACCGAGCGATGCGCTGCCACGTCCCCACGCCGGTGCGTGCACGGGCCATGCGCCAGCGCAACAGCGGCTGCAACGACAGCGGCAACAACGAAGCTTCGTGCGCCCAATATTCGAACAGCGTGCGCCGCTCACCGTACGCAGCCTCCGTCAACAGCTCGCGCGCATAAGCACCCAGCCGGGAATACAAGGGCAGGTAGTGCGCGCGAACGAGCACGTTCACCGAATCCATTTGCAGCAGCCCGAGTCGTGCGACCGCAGCGTCGATATCGGTACGCGACGCTGAGTCGACGGTCTTCGGGCGAGCGAGCCCCTGAGCGGCCAGTGCGATACCCCGGGCTTGCGTCAGTGACAGTGTGGACGTGGTGAGGGGCATTGGGCGTGAGGCGTGAGGCGTGAGGCGTGAGCAAGGAGAGCACTCAAGCACTCAGACCTCAAGCCTCAGGCCTGAGTCCGCGCGGCTGCACGTCGATGCGTGCCCAGAGAGATCGGTTCTGTAAAGCCGAACCTTTGTAAGCCGTGTGCTCCGTCACAGTGTTGATGCAAGGGAGCAGCGGTTCGCCAGCGTGCATTGCACACGCCCTAAGATCGCATCGCTGTGGATCACAGCGAACTGGCTCTCCAAGGTCTCACGCCTGTGCCGGCCGAGAAGTCGTCTCACATCGGATGCTGTGCAGCGCTGCTCGCCCTCCTGATCGCGAGCGTGCAGCTATTGAGCAGCGCCCACGCCGATGCGCCACCATCGAAGCCGGTAAAACAGGCCAAGCACAAGGCGAAGCAGAAGCCAGTGCAGAAGGCGGCGCTGTATGCCGTGAGCGCGCCGGCCCTGAAGGGCATCGGCACGGCGCTCGTCGAACCAACTCCCGAAGTGCTCGCTGCCCTCGCCGAGCAGTTCGCGCCGCATGGTGTCCAAGGTACCGATCTCGAAACCCAGCTTCGACGCGCGAACGAAGATCATCCCGTGCAATTCACCTTGCACGAGAACCTGAAGCTGGAGTGGCAGTTGAAGAGTTATCCCACGGCGGAGCGGTTTCCGGATGTGGGGATGAAGGTGGGGGTGAGGTATCGGTTCTGAGAAGCTGCTAGTCGGCTAGCCAGACACACTTC
>CBJNAT010000558.1:0-2961 GCA_966434585.1 uncultured Gammaproteobacteria bacterium
GCTTCACGACATCGCCCGCGGGGCGCACGGCCGTGCGCAGTCCGTCGGCACCGATGTCCGGCCATAAACCCAGCGCCAGTCGTGCGTACTTGCGTGCTGCAGCTTCCGTGGCTTCATTGCTTGCAAAGCGCGCAACGATTGCGGAACCGTCCGACGGCAACGCAATCATGTGCGCGGCCTGCGCACTGCCGAATGGCAATCCCGCGCCTGCAGCGCGCAGGTCCGAACCCAGTGTCGAGTCCACGCCCGAGCCGAACACCGCTGCGAGGTCTGTGAAGGCGCCATCACGTACATCGAGCGCAGCCTCGCGCTCCACCCATCCGTACACACTCGCCTGCTCGGCCGCCGGCAGCCACGTGAGATTGCGTCGCGGGATTGCGCCGGTCGCAATTCCAAGGTGATAAGCGAACTGTGGCAGCAAGACGAGCAAGAACAGACCGCCGACAAACATGATCGGGCGAAGTGAAGCGTCCGAGCTCGCCATGACAAGGCCGAGCCCTCCGAACACGACAGCGCCGATCGCAAGCGCGACCGTCATGGCGAGCAGACCGGGATTCTCAAACAGCACTGCGATGGTTGTGCTCATGCGCTCACCTGCAACTACTGCCACAGCGAGTGCGTCGTGAGCTGGCCCGTGGCGTGATCGAGAATCACGATCAGCGGCTCGCTCAATTTGTCCGGCACCGGCGGGCGCGTGCCGACGAACACCGTGGACTGCTCCGTCGGCAGGATCTGCTCCAACTTGAAACGATGCAGTCCCGTATCTTTCGACCAGAGCAGCCGGCCGCTGGATGATTCCACGCGGGCAACGAGCAGCGTGCTCTGCGTGCCAGTGCCATCGCCGGACGTGTACATCATCAGCACGCTGTCTGGACCGCTAATACGCAACGGTTCAGACTTGTCGCTCAGGCGTAAGAAGGACGCGTTGCGGTATTCCGTCTCGCTGATGGGAGCGATCGAGCGGATCTGCCAGTGCATGCCGTCGCTGCTGTCCTGGCCGAGCTCGCCGCGGACCAGACGGCGCGTGTCACGTGGCGTGTCGCTCGCGCTTTCCACCGCGCGCAGCCAGCGACCGGGCCGGTACGCACCTTCGAGATCGTGCTTCGACTGCAGGCCCAGCCAAGCGTTGGGTCGAGTGAGCAGACCCGCGCCCATGTACTGCATCAGCGGCGGGTTCGAATATTGCCGGGATACGACGCCGGGCATCACCGGCGCGGCTTTCAGCGTGATCGGGTCCAACACATACGCTGCGCTACGATCATGGGCGAGCATCCGCAGACGTCCATCGACGATATCCATGCCGCGCGTGTCGTCCACCCATGTTCGATCGAGCACAAAGTTCGCCTTGGCCACGTCGTCCGCCGTGACGAGCGAGTACTTCCGCAGATTCACGCCATATAAGCCATTTGCGTTGATCCATATCGTCTGCCCGTCGCTGCCGATCACGCGCGCCAGACTGTAGCCGCCGGGTTGCAGGTCGCGAACCAAGCGGACGAGCTTCGGCATCGAGCCGTCCAGCGGCACGAGGAACACGCTCAGTGTGAAGCGCTCTGTGGACGGATCGTGGTGCAGGCTCGGCGTGTAGGGTTGCAGCTGACTGATCAGCGTGGCCAAGTGCGTGTCAGTGCGAACCGTGCTGCCGAAGGGCACGCCCTTACCCGTTGCAACCACCAGAACGCGTGTCTTGACCCACGCGGCTGCGCCGAATATCAAAGCCATCACCAACACGATCAGGCCGAGCTTGGCCTTGAGCGCGGTGTAACGAAACACCCAGGACGTATCGGCACGCGTGCTCGCCGTCGCGGCACGGGGCGATGCAGCGACTCGCGCGAGACTGGCCAGCGCACTCGCCCCCGCCTTACGCAGCACGATGTTGCCACTGGCCTCATCGATCTCGACAGCGCAGTCGGGCGCCTTCTGACGAATCACTTCGTCGGCAATGTAGCGCAGGATCTGCGCTCGATGGTCCACAGCCCAGGCATGGCGTGCGCGCCAGTCGTCCACGCTGCCCATCGACACGATAGCGACCACATCGGCGCCACCGAACTCTTGATAACCGGTGATCGTGTGCGAACCCTCTCGGTAGGTGACTTCGCTTTCGCGGCCACGGTCGGTCACGGTGACACTTTGTTTCATGTGCCTTGGTCTTCTTCAAAGGGGGACAGATTAGATCAATCCTCTTAATTTTCTGAATCGGCCACCGCTTCCGCGCTTCCGCACCGGGTCGTGCATTCGTGCATCGGCGGACCCCGATCCCCCGGCCCGGCACGCTCGTTCCGGCACGCTCGTTCGCCCCTGGCGCACCCGAACGGCAAGCGAATGCTCGATAATGTGGGGGCGCTATTGAACAGCGCCTACGTCGCGAAATCGTCAAACGCCGACGAGCCGGCTCTTCATCGCCGTCTTCAACGCACTGCATTTCCGCTGCTGGCTGATCGCGCAGAGAACGACGGAGATTCTGCTGTGCGGTGATCCGTAAGGGTGGTGCACTGGAGAACGATCACGCTCATGATCGACCGCAGAGAGCTTGATGAGATCACCACTCACGCGACGAGATGGGCGCGATGCGCGCTGGACCATAGAGGACAAAGGAATGACGAGAGAGACAGCTACCGAGATCATGGAGATTATTGCCGCCGCGAAGAGCCTCGCACAGGGCTATCGCGCTGTGACGCGAAAGCCGCTCGGCATAACCGGCGAGGTCGCTGAATTCGACGCAGCGCGCCTGCTCAATCTGCAGCTCGTTGATGCGCGGCAGGTGGGTTACGACGCCATTCGCATGAGAACGGAGTAGAGCTGAGGCAACTGACGATCATCATCAATCGGTCGATGGTAGGCGCCGTAGACCGGCGTACGGATGCGCGAGAAATCGGCGGCGGCAATGCCGCTCCTGGCGCTGGCAACACGCTGCGGACCGTGCTAAACAAGGTGCGCGTTCGATGGCGCTCGGGGCGGGAGGCA
>CBJNAT010000559.1:0-2955 GCA_966434585.1 uncultured Gammaproteobacteria bacterium
GCACCACCGCAAGAGCGTCGTCGGTTTCGCCGACGCCATCCGCGTACGCGCCCCCGCTCGCACCCACACCTCGGAAATTGAAGCGCGCCACGGGCATGCCGAGATCCACGAATGCTCGCGCCACGGTCGTGACGACCTTGTTCGTCATCGTGCCGCCGTAGAGCGGATGGGGATGGCACACCACGCCGAAAAATTGACCGGTATCGGCGGACGTAACTTCCAGAGCGGCTTCCAAGGGCCCGGCGGGGCCGGCGATCACTTCATCGGTGCGGGAGATGGTCATGGTAGACGGAGGTGTAGACGTATGGGCGTGTAGACGTGTAGACGTGGCGGATCCGCACGCCGCAGATAGCAGCGGACAACCCCGATATCGTACGTCTACACGCACACACGCTTACACCTTGACATCCTGACGCATCGCCATGCAGACCATCATCGAGCGCGAAGCGCGCGTCTGCGCTCAGAACTATCATCCTCTGCCCGTCGTTCTCGTGCGCGGTGCCGGTGCGCACCTCTGGGACAGCGAAGGTCGGCGCTACCTCGACATGATGAGCGCCTACTCCGCCGTGAGTCACGGACACTGCCATCCGCGACTCGTCGCAGCGCTGTCACGGCAGGCACAGCAGCTGGCCATCGCTTCTCGGGCCTTTCACAGCGAACATCTTGGGCCGTTCCTCGAACGGCTCTGCGCAACGACGCGAATGGATCGCGCGCTGCCGATGAACACGGGAGCCGAAGCCGTCGAAACGGCGATCAAAGCAGCTCGCAAGTGGGCCCATACGATCAAAGGTGTCGCACCGGATCGAGCCGAGATCATCGCGTGCGAGGGTAACTTCCATGGCCGCACACTCGGCGCACTCGCCCTGTCGACGGAGGCGCAATATCGCGCGGACTTCGGTCCCTTCATGCCGGGCGTGCGCACGGTGCCCTTCGGCGACCTCGCCGCGCTCGAAACCGCGATCAACGCCAATACGGCGGCGTTCATCGTCGAGCCGATTCAAGGCGAGGCCGGTATCCGTGTGCCGCCCGCCGGTTATCTGCAGGCGTGCGCGGAGCTATGCCGACGCCGACGCGTGCTCTTCATCGCCGATGAAATCCAGAGTGGGCTGGGGCGCACGGGCCGCATGCTCGCCTGCGATCACGAGGGTGTGCGGCCGGATGGCGTGATTCTTGGCAAAGCGCTTGGCGGCGGGTTGTTGCCAGTTTCCATGTTGCTGGCGAGCCGCGAAGTCATGGATGTGTTCACGCCAGGCGATCATGGCAGCACTTTTGGCGGCAATGCCCTCGGCTCCGCGGTGGGTCTGGAAGCACTCCGCGTGCTGGAAGAAGAAGGACTCTGCGAACGTAGCGCGCAACTTGGTGCGCACCTGCTGCGGCGGTTGGGAGCGCTATCCAGCCCCCTGATCCGGGACATTCGTGGCCGGGGGCTTTGGGTAGGTATCGATTTCGAGCCCGCTCGCATACACGCCCGCGCGGTCGCCGAAGCGCTGCTCGCGCGTGGGATCCTGTCGAAAGAGACGCACGAAACGGTCATTCGTCTCGCGCCGCCGTTGGTGATTGCACAGGCCGATCTGGATTGGGCCTGCGATCAGCTCATCGATGTCATACGTGTTTTGGAACGCGCTCGCTCCTGAGCATCAAGCCGCCTCCGTGCCGCTCGGTAAGGTGATCGCGGCAATGTACGCGGCGCCGGGGGTGTGCATGCAGTCCGTCTCCCCGGACATGCCCGCGACCAGCTTACGGATGACGTACAAGTGAAACGGTTCTCCCGAGCTCGAGACGCCATGAGCACGCGTATCGCTGAACTGCAGCAACACGCCACTGTCAAGCACATGGATCGCGATACTCAATTGGCCATCGACGCCCGCGTGATCGATGGCATCGGTCGTCAGGCAGAGCGCAATCAGCCGTAAACGGTGAGGGCGCCCTCGGACCAACGCAGTGGCAGGCGCATCGAGCTGCATACGAACACCGCCCACTGCCGCGTCGCTGTTGAGAAATCGCGTCACTTCGCGCAGCAGGTACACGAGATCCACCGTTTGCTCGGCAGTATGTTCGGGCGCGATGCGTTCGATGGCGCGCTCCAGCGCGATCTCCTGCGAGGCCGTGGCCTGCCTCACCAGCTGCACATAGCGTTGCGCCTTCTCTACGGGAAAGGGCGTCATCGTCATGACCCGGGCGATAGCTTCGAGCCCGGCATGCAGCGGCTGCAGTCCGTTGCGAATCTCGTGCAGCAACGCGCGTCGACAACGGCTCAGCACCTGCGCATGCAGCGCTTGCTCGAGGATCAGATCATCGAGAGGCGCATCGGGCATGAAGGGAGGAGCGTTCATGAGGTTGGCGAGCCGCTCATCAGCGCTCGGATCGCGTCCAGTTCGATCGGCTTTACTAGATGGTGATCGAAGCCGGCGGCGCGCGATCGGTCGCGATCACTCTGCTGCCCCCATCCGGTGAGTGCCACGACCACAGGTTGAACCGGCAGCGACAGAGCGCGGATTCGTCGGGTAGCCTCGATCCCATCCACGTTCGGCATGCCGATGTCCATGAAGATGAACTCCGGAGCAAACGACTGCGCGGCCGCAACGGCCTGCACACCATCGTGCACCGTCAGCACCTCGTGTCCGAGCAACTCCAACAGCATCCCCAGCGACATGGCCGCATCGACATTGTCGTCCGCGATCAATACACGCCGGCTAGAGACGGCGCTCATAACCTTGGCCCGATACTGATGAAGCGTTGTTGGCGATTCAGCACGACTCGGTCCTGGCAAAAGCGCCTCCACTGCAGGCGCCCTCTGGAGTTTTAGTGATGGACCCACGTACAACCACCATCAACACGCGGCGTGCGCAGGAAGTTCCCTTACACCAGCACTCGTTCGATACCGCCATTGTTCGCCCGCTGGACGTACTCGGGGAGCAAGTTCTCTCCCAACACCTGCTTGGCGAGAAGTGGCTC
>CBJNAT010000560.1:0-2949 GCA_966434585.1 uncultured Gammaproteobacteria bacterium
AGGTAGAGCAACGCAGGGAGCAGTTGCCGAGGGACAGGGTGAGGGTAGATCTTCAGAAGCGCTCCGCGCACCCTCACCCGCCGCTCTGCGGCGACCTCTCCCGGAACCGGGAGAGGTGAAGGCCCTCGCCGCTCTCTTGGCCGTCGTGTGTGTTTTCACCCTCACCGCCTGCGACCGCGAACGCCGCGAGCCCCGCTCTCAACCGCTCGGTGAGAACGATCCCATCCAGACGACCACCACGCAGCTCTTCCCTGGCGCCTCCCCAAAGCCGGTAGCAGACGAACGCCGCTCCCTCTACGAAACCAACGCCTATCACATCAGCGAAGGTCAACGCTTGTATCGCTGGTTCAACTGCGTCGGTTGCCATTCGAACGGTGGCGGCGGCAGCGGACCTGCGCTGATGGACGATGTGTGGCTCTACGGCGGTGAGCTCGAGCACATCTACGCCTCGATCATGCAGGGACGGCCGAACGGCATGCCGAGCTTTCGTCATCGCATTCCGGAGCAGCAAGTGTGGGAGATCGCGGCGTACGTGCGCTCGTTGAGCGGCAATGTGCCGAAGGACGCGGCGCCGGGACGCGCGGATCAAATGGCCGTGAAGCCTCCGGAGTCGCGCACGCAAGAATTGCCCGCGAAGCCCGCAGGCGTACCGGGCACCTCGACGGGAACGACGCCGTGAGTGCACGTGTTCGCATCGTGGCGTTGGCATGCATGCCGCTGCTCTCGGGTTGCAACGAGGTGCAGAACGCCCTGCATGCAGCCGGTGCGCAAGCGCGTCACATCGAGCAGATGTGGTGGCTGCTCGTGATCGTGTGCGGGCTGATGTACGTGCTCGTGCTGGCGTTTCTCGCACACAGTGCTGTTCGACGGCGGCGCGCTCGCCGCCCTGGCGAGGACGCACCCGATCTTGCGCCCGATCACAAAGCACTCACGATGACACTCGTAGTGTGGACCGGGCTGATCACGGTCGGGCTCATCCTGCTGACGTTCGCAAGCTATCTGACGGATGCGCGACTCGCACGGGCTGCGGCAGAGCCGAAGCTGCAGATCGAAGTCACTGCCTATCAATGGTGGTGGCGAGTCAAATACGTGAGCGACGATCCGAGCCGGCAATTCGAGACGGCCAACGAACTACATCTGCCGGTCGATGTGCCTGTGCGTATATCGCTGCGCTCGCACGATGTGATCCACAGCTTCTGGGTGCCGAATCTGCACGGCAAGCAGGATCTCATTCCCGGTCGCGATACGAACATGCACGTGCTGCCGGAAAGCACTGGTGTCTTCCGGGGACAATGCGCGGAGTTCTGCGGCGCGCAGCATGCGCACATGGCCTTCGATGTGTTCGTCGAATCGCAAGGCGATTTCGATCGCTGGAGCGACTCGCAGCGGCAAATCGCTGCGGAGCCAACCTCAGAGCAGGCGATCCAAGGCCGCGAAGTGTTCATGCGCACAGCGTGTGTGATGTGTCATTCGATTCGCGGCACGTTGGCTGCGGCGAGTGTTGCGCCCGATCTCACGCATGTCGCGAGTCGACGTTCGCTCGCCGCGGGCACGTTGCGCAACAACACAGGAAATCTCGCCGGTTGGCTCGCCGACCCGCATAGCGTGAAACCAGGGACACACATGCCGTACGTTGGCCTCGCGCCGCAGGAGCTCACGGCGCTGGTCGCGTATCTCGGTGAGCTCGAGTGATCGCGGTACCGCACGCGCAGCCTGCCCACGATGAGCCCCGCGACGGTCCGTGGCTGTCGGAAGCGGAGACGCACGCGCGCCTGGAGAAGACGTGGGCGACGCCGCCCGGTATTCGCGGTTGGTTGAGCGCAGTCGATCATAAGGTCATCGGACGACGCTACATCGTCACGGCGTTCGTGTTCTTCCTGCTGGCGGGCTCGATGGCCGTTGCCATGCGGTTGCAACTCTCGCAACCGGAGAACGGGCTCATCGGGCCTGATCTCTACAACCAGCTCTTCACCATGCACGGCACGACCATGATGTTTCTGTTCGCCGTGCCGATCATGGAAACCATAGGCGTCTATCTCGTACCGCTGATGTGCGGCACACGAGCGATCGCCTTCCCGCGGCTCAATGCCTTCAGCTTCTATGTCTATCTCTTCGGCGGGGTGATGCTGTACGTCGCGTTCGTGCTGAACATCGGTCCCGACACCGGCTGGTTCAGTTACGTACCGCTGGCCGGGCCCGAGTTCTCGCCCGGCAAGCGCGTGGACTTCTGGGCGCAGATGATCACGTTCACGGAGCTGTCGGGGCTTGCGATCTCGGTCGAGATCATCGCGACGATCTTCAAACAGCGTGCGCCCGGCATGTCGCTGAATCGCATGCCGTTGTTCTTGTGGGCGCAACTCGTCACCGCATTCATGACGATCTTCGCGATGCCGGCCGTGATGCTCGCGAGCACGTTCCTGATCTCGGATCGTCTCGTCGGGACGCACTTCTTTAATCCGGCCGAAGGCGGCGATGCATTGCTGTGGCAGCACCTCTTCTGGTTCTTCGGGCATCCCGAGGTCTACATGATCTTCATCCCGGCACTCGGGATGGTGTCCGCGATCGTGGCGACGTTCAGCCGTCGCCCTGTCTTCGGCTATCCCGTCATGGTGCTGGGGCTGATCACCATCTCGCTGCTCGCGTTCGGCTTGTGGGTGCACCACATGTTCGCCACCGGATTGCCGCGTCTTGGGAACAGCTTCTACACCGCGGCGAGCATGATGATTGCGCTGCCGAGCGGCGTGCAGATCTTCTGCTGGATCGCGACGATGTGGGACGGTAAACCGCGCTTCGCCACGCCGCTACTGTTCGTGGTGGGCTTCATCATCATCTTCGTGCTCGGCGGCCTTACCGGCGTGATGCTCGCGTCCGTGCCAATGGATCTGCAGGTGCACGATACGTACTTCGTCGTCGCGCATTTCCACTACGTGTTGATTGGCGGTGCCGTGT
>CBJNAT010000561.1:0-2947 GCA_966434585.1 uncultured Gammaproteobacteria bacterium
TCGCCAGGAACTCGTCCTTCTGGCGGTCTGCAATCTCGAGCTCGCGTTGCGCGGCCCTCAAATTCTCGACGGTCACGCGCAATTCTTCGCTTTGACGCTCGATCGTCTGCACCGCGCGCGTCCGCTCAGTGATGTCGATGGACCATGCGGCGACCCCATCATCCAGCTTGGTACAGACGTTCTGATACACCCGGTCGATGCCGTTTGGGTAGTGGAATTCCCGGTCGTGGCCGACACCGGTCGTGACGACTTGCACGTAGGCATCGAACAACCCTGTCGTCCGCAATGCGGGCATCGTCTCCAACAAGCGGTGGCCGACGAGTGTGCCGGTGAACCGCGGCCGCAACCGCGCCACCGTGCGCGTCGTCGCCGAACTCGCATACACCCAGCGGAAGTCGACGATTTCCCCCGTGTTGGACCGCACCGCCTGCAGGATGGAGAAGGCCATCATCGAGGCTTCAAGCGCCACCCGGAAACGTTGCTCGCTCACCCGCAGTGCCTCTTCGGCACGCCGCTGCTCGGTGGTGTCTACGACTGCGATATTGATGCCGACGATCTCGCCAGTGGCATTCCTCAAGGGAAACCAATTCTCCCGTCGATGACGAAGGACGCCGGGTTGGAATGGAGTCTCGCCCACGACTTCGATGTCGATGAGCGGTTTGCCGGTGTCCAGAACGCTGCGCAGGAGACTCTCTGTGGGCTCGTCCATCGCCGGCAAGACTTCGCGAACGTGTTTGCCGATGTGTTCGGACGCCGGGAAGGCATTCATCTGAGCGAGGCGTTCGTTGATGCGTACCCAGCGCAAGTCCCGGTCCAGCACGCACAGTCCGATGGGCGCGCCCGCATAGATGTCGTCGAGTTGTTGCAGCTGCTCGCGCAGAGCGAGCCGCTTCGCGAGCAGTTCGTGCTCCAGCCTGCGTATGGCAGTCACGTCTTGCAGCGCTCCGACAGCGCCTCGCAACGAACCATCCGTCGCATACAGCGGCACGGCGCTCACGATGATGTCCTTGATCGCTTCCCCCTCGGTGGCGAGTTGAAGCAGCTCGCCATCGATCGAATCGCCGTGCAACGCGGCACGTTGTAGGGGGAAGTCCGGGGGCGACAACTCGCGCCCATTCTGGAGCACCCGGGAGTACGGTCGCAGTTTGGTACTGGAGATGGTGGCGTCCGACGTCGTGCCTATGAGCTCCTCGACATAGCGATTGATCGTGACTTGCTCGCCGCGCACGATGATGATGCCGACGGGCGCCAGTTTCACGACGGATTCAAGCTCGTCGATCGCGGCCTTCAGGCGCTCGTTCGACTCCTGCGTTCGCCGACGCAGCTCGTGCGTCGTGATCACGATGGCAGCGGTGCGACCGAGGACACTCAATGCCTCCGTATCGACCGCATGCAAGGGCCGGTTCCGGGGCAGCGTGACCGCGAAGCAGCCGACCAGCGGCGAGGCGGCTGTGCGGATCGGATGCAACCATACGACCTCCGCGATGCACGACTCGTCATCACGCAAAGCATCCGCCACATCGGCCTCTCGAATCGTCGGGAGCGTGCCGCTTGCGGCAGCGCGTGTCAGCGTACCGTCCGCAACGATGGTGTAGAGCGCGCATCCTTCCATGCCGAGGGCAACGGCGGTCTGCGCAAGGATGTGGCTTGCATCCTCGAGGCCGTTTGCGGCAGCAGCACATTCGAGCGCCTGCTTTTCGCCGGACAGTAACAACCGGCTCCGCTCCACCTCCGTGCGGTCGTAGCTCACGCCGACCAGGTGGTCGTCCACGAACTGCACGGTCGAGACGAGCCAGCGCACGACGGAGTCGCACCCCAGCGAGCGGTACTCCAACCTCAAGGGCTGACCGGTTTGGAACGCGGCCTCCTTGATCGCGATCAAGCGCGGTCGATCCTCCGGATGAATCTCTGCGAGCCACTGCGTGTCGGTGGCGAACGCAAAGCCCGGCTCGCGGCCGAACATCTCGCCAATGTGTTCCGAACTGTGGATGACCTCGCCCCGACGGTTGAGCGTCCAAGTGCCGATCCGCGCGGTCTCCAGCGCCAGTTGCAGGTGTGCGGCGAGCAACGGATCGAGTTCCAGCGAGACGGCGTGCGAAGCTGACTGAATGCTCATCACGTGCTCTCCCGTTGTAGCTGAGCGTCCGATCTCTCTTCGCTGTCGATCACGCTCGCGGATCAGCAAGGGGACTCGTGCATATTCACGGCCTCTTGCGCGGACCCGTCTGAGACTAGCGCTGGGCGAGAGATCGCGGTAGTCGCGGGTTGAGCGAATACCGGGCAGGAGTCGTGCGATTTTCACGGATGAGGTTGCGGCCGACTCAATGCATGCCGGCCCGCAGGTGTCTCGAAGCGTCAGCGCGCATCGACCGCGGCTCAAAGTGCCGTCTGCGCGCCGATCTCCAGGGTGCGATGGGCTGGTAGGCCGAAATAGACGGGCGCCATCTGGCTGTTGCGATTCATGAAGGCGAAGAGCCGCTTGCGCCACGTCTGCATGCCACGACGCGGTGTGATCAATGCCGTGTCGCGGCCGACGACATAGATCGTCTCGGTGGGGAGATACTCGACGCCGTGCGCCTCGGCTGCTTTCAGCGCGGCGACGGCATTGGGCTGCTGCATGAAACCGTGGCGCGCCACGAGTCGGAGGATGCCGCAGCCAACGTCTTCGACCTGGATGCATTCCTCGGGATCGAGCCGCGGCACTTCCGCGCTGACGAACGTCAGCAGGATGCAGCGCTCGTGCAGCGCGCCGTAGAAGCGAATGCTTTGCGTGACGGAGCGAGGAATGCCGCTGGCTTCGCTCGCCAGAAACACCGCGGTGCCAGGCACACGTTGCGGAGGCTGCTTCGCGAGCGCCTCGAGGAACTCCCGCGGCGCGAGCTGTTCGCGGGCAATCGTCCAGTTGAGCGAGCGACGGCCTTCGTGCCAGGTGGTCATCAGGATGAAG
>CBJNAT010000562.1:0-2947 GCA_966434585.1 uncultured Gammaproteobacteria bacterium
GAATAGGGCCGGCACGTTCGGCCAGCGTTGCATTGCGCGCAGGACCCAGTCTTCCATTGCAGGCTCTCGAGTGAAGTGTCGTCGTGGGGGAGTACGATGTCAGGAACGACAGGTTCCTGTCGACGTTGACGAAGATGAACGATCATCGAGCTTTGCTTGACGCGTTGCGAGCGCCGGATTGCTATCCGCATGCGGTGGCGAACATCGAGGTGCGCGAGACGCATATTTCGTCCGTGCTGCTCACGGGCGAGTTCGTCTACAAGCTCAAGAAACCGGTAAGGCTCGCGTTTTTGGATTTCTCGACACTCGCCAATCGCCGTCGCTATTGCGAAGAGGAGCTGCACCTCAATCGACGCTTCGCACCGGAGCTTTATCTGGACGTGGTGCCGATCACGGGTTCGATCGCAGCACCGCGGATCGGAGGCAGCGGGGAACCGATCGAGTACGCAGTGAAGCTCCGACAGTTCGATGCCGCTGAGGAGCTCACTTCACTTATAGAACACCGCCGAGTGGCGCCTGACGAGCTGCGAGAGTTCGGCTCCCACCTTGCCAGTGTGCATGCGCAGAGTCCTGTGCAAAGCGGCCCTTCCGGCGCGTGGCGTACGGTGCAACGCAATCTCCAGGAGCTGGGCGATGCACCCGAGACATTGGTGCAGTGGTTGACGACCGAGCAGGCGCGACTGCAGCCGCTGCTGGACGAGCGCGGTGTTGGCGGGCGCATCCGCGAGTGCCACGGCGATCTGCATGCCGGCAACGTCGTTCGCTGGCAGGGCACGCTCACGGCCTTCGACTGCATCGAGTTCAATGCCGACATGCGACGCATCGATGTTGCCGATGATGTCGCATTCCTGATGATGGACTTGCTCGCACGAGGCCGGCGCGATCTCGCCTATGCGTTTGCGGACGGGTGGCTGGAGGCATGCGGCGACTATGAAGCCGTGCAATTGCTCCGCTGGTTCCGGGTACATCGTGCACTCGTGCGTACGAAAGTCGACCGACTGGAGCATCACGCAGCCAAGGCGGAGATGCACTTGCGCGCGGCGCTTGCGGAGTTGAAGCCGCGCTCGTCGCACTTGTTCGTCATGTGCGGCTTATCGGGCTCAGGCAAGACTTGGGCGAGCACGCAGCTCCAGCAAAGCCTCGGCTGTATCCGTGTGCGCTCGGATGTCGAGCGCAAGCGCATGGCAGGTCTGCAGCCGCACGAGTCATCGCGAGCTGTCCCGGGAGGTATCTACACGCGCGAGCTCAACGAGCGCGTTTATGCGCACCTGCGGTCCACGGCAGAGTCGGTACTGCGAGCCGGTGAGGCCGTGATCGTCGATGCGGCGTTCCTGCGTCGGCACGAGCGTCTGTCTTTCATCGAGCTCGCGCGCGAACTGGGGGCGCCGGTGCGCATCGTGCACTGTCATGCGCCGGACGCAGAACTGCGCGCGCGCTTACGGCAGCGCCAAGGCGATGCGTCGGAAGCGACGGAGGACGTGCTGACGCAGCAGCTCGGGTACTGGGAGTCATTCGACGCAACAGAGATCGAGCACGTGATCGAGCTGGATACGCGCGATCCAGAAGCCTTGCAACGACTACTGGCCATCGCCGCCCGTCACTAGCGTCACCGACGGACACGCCTCGATACGGCGAATGCACCCGCGAGTACGCCCAGTGCTACGGCACCCGTCAGCACGCGATTCGACGTGGCGAGCCATTGCCAGCTGCCCGTCTGCGCTTGCCGATCGAAGCGGCCGTGTGCGCCGGGATCGATGTCGCATTCGTGATAGAGATTGGAGCAGGCATCCTCCGGCACCCGCTCCGGCGTGATCTGCCCGTCGTAACCGCGCTTGGCCAGCACGCGATCCACCACGCCTGGAACGACTTTGTTGGCGTAGACCGCTTTGACAGCAGGCCAACCCACGAATAGCTCGCGACGACGATGCTGTGCGGCCCACACGATCGCACGCGCGGCAAGTTCCGGCTGGAAGATCGGCGGCACAGGCATCGGGCGTTGGCCCACCTTGTTGCAGGCCCAATCGAACTGCGGCGTGTTGAACGCAGACAGATGCACCATGGTCACGTGAATGCGGCTGCCATCGTGCAGCAGCTCGGAACGCAGCGAGTCCGTGAACCCTCGCAACGCGTGTTTCGCCGCACAGTAAGGTGCTTGTAGTGGTATCGCGCGATACGCGAGTGCGGAACCCACCTGCACGATGGTGCCACGGTTGCGTGACCGCATGCGCTTCAGCGCAGCGAGCGTGCCATAGACCGCACCCAGGTATGTGACTTCCGTTGCACGCTTGATTTCATCACCCGTGAGTGAGGCGATCGGGCCGAAGATCGTGGCCATCGCGTTGTTCACCCACACGTCGATACCGCCCCACTGTTCTTCGACCTGCGCAGCGGCGGACTCCACCTGTGATTCATCTGCGACATCGGTTGGCAGGACGAGCGCCTCGCCGCCGCGGGCCTCGACCTCGTGGGCTGCGGCTTCCAGTCCCCTGAGTCCACGCGCCAACAGCGCAATGCGCGCGCCGGGTTTCGCGAACTCCCCGGCGGTGGCGCGGCCGATGCCGGCCGAAGCTCCGGTGACGACGATGACTGGATGTAGTGTTTCGGCTGCCACATTGGCGCGAACGTTTGTAGGTGCGGAAGGTTCCTGTGCGAAAGAGGCGACGGCGACTTGCAAATGGTGCACGCGACGCGCATCTAGACTCCTCCTGCATTACCGGATTGTTCATCGGGCTGCGCACGACCCTGAAGGGATGCTTTTCCGTTCTGGCCGTAGCCTGTAGCCCGTAGCCTGTCGCCCACTCGCACTAGAGCACACTCTTGTTTGCATCTCCCTTAAAACTTCCAGCGCTGCTGATTGCGCTGCATGCATACGTCGGGCTTCGGTTGATTCCCGACTTGCCTCTGTCCGTAAGCGGGCGGGCGTTGGCCGTCGTACTGCTCGTTCTGT
>CBJNAT010000563.1:0-2945 GCA_966434585.1 uncultured Gammaproteobacteria bacterium
CTCGTCCTTTGGGTCCTGCTCTGAGAGTCCCACGTCGACCGCACCGGGAACCTTTGCAAGCCTCGTCATGTACTCGCTCGTGATCTCGATGAGCCGCCGCGAGTCCGGCCCCGAGAATTGGATGCGCACAGGTTTGCGAACGCCGAAGTTCAGATCGTCCATCACGGTGTATTCCGCACCGACCAGGCGCGTCAGTCTCGCTCGCAGATCGAGGGAGATTTCGTGCGCCGAGCGCTCGCGCTTCTCGCTGCGACCGATGTCGACGTACACGCGTCCGCCGTTTGGATTCACGGTGCTGTTGGTGGCCTGCGTCTCCGGCAGTGCACGCGCCAACTCCGCGGCCTTCTCGACCTTGAGCTTGGCGTACTCGAGACTGGCCGATGCCGGCGTGCGCACTTCCACTGCGACCATCCCGGCGTCCGCAGGCGGCATGAAGCTCGTGCCGCCCCACACGCTCTGCAGCACCACTGCGGCGATGAAGCTCGCAAGGGCAATCGAAGCCATCGCTCGGCGGTGACGCAATGCCCAGCCAACAACATCGCTGTAGCGATCCGCCTGTCGATCGAACCACGCGTTGAACGTCGCTAGCCAGCGGCTCAAACCACGTTTCGGCTGGTGCTGGTAGCCCACGGGATCACCCCAATAGGCCGACAGCATCGGATCGAGTGTGAACGACACGAAGAGACTCACGAGCACGGACGCTGCGACCGTGACCGCGAACGGGCGGAACCACTGACCCGAGCCGCCTTCCATGAACGCGACGGGAACGAAGACCGCGATGATGGAGAACGTCGTAGCGGCCACTGCGAGGCCGATCTCGCTCGTGCCTTCACGTGCCGCCGTGATCCGATCGACGCCACGCTCCATGTGCCGCACGATGTTCTCGCGCACGACGATCGCATCGTCGACGAGCACGCCGATGGCGAGTGACAGTCCCAGCAACGTCATGAAGTTCAGAGTGAAACCGCAGAGCCACACGGCGATGAATGCCGCGATCACGGACGTTGGCAGGCTCAATGCCGTGATCAATGTCGAGCGCCAGGAATTGAGGAAGACGAACACGACCAGCGTCGTGAGCAACGCGCCGAGCAGCAATGCTTCGATGACATTGTTCAGACCCGCTTGCGCGTCCTTGCCGCCATCTTGCGTGATGTCGAGGCTCGTGCCCTTGGGCAGCTCGCGGTTGATCTCCGTCACGAGCTTGCGCGCCGCATCCGCCACCGACACGGTGCTTGCCTCACGCGAGCGCACGATGCCGAGGCCGACATTGGGATGTCCGTTGCGGAGACTGAAGCCCGAAAGCTCGGCAAAACCGTCTTCGACCGTCGCCACTTGACCCAGACGCACCATCTCGTCGCCGCGCCGCTTCAGTACGATGTCTTCGAACTCCGCGGGCGACTCGATGCGCCCGATGAGCCGGATGCTTTGCTCATCGAGCAGACCCTTGACCCGTCCGACCGGCGCCGTCGTGTTCTGCATCCGCAACGCCGTCAGCACTTCTGCGATCGAGACGTTGTACTCGCGCAGCTTGTCCGCGTGCAGCAATACGGAGAGCTCACGGCGCAACGAGCCATTGACGTTCACTGCGGCAACGCCATCGATCTCGCGGAAGCGGTCGGCGAGCTTGTCTTCCGCAAGACGTGAGATCTCGGCGTGCGACGCCACGGTGGAAGAGAGCGCGAGCTGCAGAATCGGCTGGGCGGAGGGATCCGCGCGACGCAGCACAGGCTCGCGCATTTCCAGCGGTAGCTTGTGGCGAACAGAAGCAATCGCGTTGCGGATCTCATCCGCCGCTTCCGCCATGTTCTTGTCGAAGTTGAACTGCACGACGATGCTCGCGCTGCTCTCGTTCGCGGTCGAACGGATCTCATACACCTGCGGAATGCTCTGCAGTGCGCGCTCGACGCGCGTGACGATTTCGCGCTCGACCGTCTCCGGGGAGGCGCCCGGATAGGGCACGTTGATGTTGATGATCGGGGGCTCGACGTCGGGAAACTGATTGACTCTGAGATGCCGCAAGGCGAGCAGCCCGAAACACATCAATACGATGACGACCACGACCGTCGTCACCGGCTGTCGAATGCTGAAGTTCGACAGATACATGGGTGCGAACTAGCGGGGGCCCGCAAGGGCAGCGACGGCGATCTCGACCGGGCGTCCATCCCGTAGCGCTGCGTTCGGATAGCGCAACACGCGCTCTCCTGCAGCCAGCCCCGCAATCACCAGGAAGTCGCCGCTACGCGCATCACGCGATGCGACCTGCACCCGTGTCTTAGTGAGCGCGCTATTCGCTACACGCCAAACGAATGAACCTCCGGCTTCCTCAACGAGCGCACTGGCCGGCAGCATCAAGCCGCCCGTCTGCCGAGTTTCGATGCGACCCTCCGCGTAAAGGCCCGCTACGGTCGGTGCCGGACCCTCGAACTCCACGAGTACTTCCACTTGTCGAGTAACACTGTTCGCGGCTGGGTTGACACGCGTCACGCGGCCAGCGAACGCCTGGTCGCGATAGCCATGCACGCGAAATGCCACGCGCTGACCCACATGCACATCGCCGATGGCCGCTGCCGCAACGCGGCCTGCAAAACGCAGGCTGCGCGGATCGATGACCTTCAGCAGCTCCTTGCCGATCTGTGCGGTATCGCCAGCCGAAACCTGCCGCTCGCTCACAATGCCATCGAACGGCGCGTGAACTTGGGTTCGCTGCAGCTGTTGGCGAGCGAGAGCCGCACGAGACTTCGCGGCTTCGAGGTCGCTCTGCGCGTTGTTGCGACGGATCTCGACATCTTCGAACGCTTGCACCGAGACCACACCCGAGGCACGCAGCTGCGACAGACGCTGCAGTTGACGCTCGGCCTGGTCATAGGCCTGCCCAGCCGCTTTCGCTGAAGCTTCAGCAGAGTTCAGGCTGTCGCGGATCGCCGTGTCGTCGAGACGTACGAGCA
>CBJNAT010000564.1:0-2944 GCA_966434585.1 uncultured Gammaproteobacteria bacterium
GCCGTTCATCGGCACGGCATTGCTCAAGGAGCAGCAGGCGCCACACAGCGGTCATATGGGCGGTCACGCGGCCGAGACTCGGCTAACGCGCGCGTTTCGCAGCGTGCTGGTTGCCTCGCTCGCGCGGCGCAAGCTCGTGATCGCAGGCACCGTGGCGGCATTCGTCGTCTCGGCTGTCCTCTTCACGCAGGTGGAGCAGCAATTCTTCCCGGCCTCCGATCGGCCTGAGCTGCTGGTCGATCTGCGACTCGCGCAGAACGCCTCGATCCAAGCCACCCAGGCCGAGGTCGCGCGCTTCGAGAAGGTGCTCGCGGCAGATCCGGACATCGCTCACTACTCCTTCTATGTCGGCTCGGGCGCCGTGCGCTTCTATCTGCCGCTCAACGTGCAGTTGGACAACGCCAACTTTGCACAAGCCGTCGTGGTCACGAAGAGCTACGACGTTCGCGACCGCGTGCGAGCCCGCCTGGAACACACACTCGAGGAACGGTTCGACACGTTGCTGGCGCGCGTGGAACCGCTCGCACTCGGCCCGCCGGTGGATTGGCCGATTCAGTATCGAGTGAGCGGGCCTGACGTCGACGGCGTGCGGACCGTGGCTGCGCAGGTTGCAGAACGCGTGCGTGCGAATCCCAACACACGCATCGTGAACTTCAACTGGAACGAGCTCAGCAAGGCAATGCGCGTCGACATCGATCAGGACAAAACGCGCCAGCTGGGGCTCTCCTCCGAGCAGATCGCTACGTCATTGAATACCGCTCTGAGCGGACGGGCAGCGACGCAGCTGCGTGATGACACCTACTTGATCGACGTGCGAGGTCGCGCTCAGGGCGCTGACCGAGGCGATCTGCAAAGCCTGCGCGATCTCGAGATCAGTCTCGCGAACGGCCGCTCCGTACCGCTCGCCCAAGTAGCGCAGTTCCGCTACGAGCTCGAGGAATCGACGATCTGGCGGCGCGACCGCTTACCGACGATCACCGTGCAGGCGGACATCACGAAGGGCTTGCAGGCGGAAACGGTCATCGCGCAGCTCGATAAATCGCTCGAAGAACTGCGCGCCACGCTGCCGCCGGGCTATCGCCTCGAAGTGGGCGGCGTGGCCGGCGAGAGCGCCAAGGGCGAGGCCTCCATCATGGCCATCGTGCCGGTAATGACCATCCTCATGCTCTTCGTGCTGATGGTGCAGCTGCAGAGCGTGCAGAAGCTGCTGCTCGTGATGCTCACGGCGCCTCTCGGCTTGATCGGCGTCGCGCTCGCGCTCCTCGCCAGTAACCGTCCCTTCGGCTTCGTCGCGATGCTCGGCGTGTTCGCGCTCACCGGCATGATCATTCGCAACTCGGTCGTGCTCATGGCGCAGATCAAGGAGAACGAAGACGCCGGCATGGATCGTCATGCGGCGATCGTGGAAGCCACCATGCATCGGCTGCGCCCGATTCTGCTCACCGCCGCCGCCGCCATTCTGGGACTCATCCCCATTGCCAGCGAAGTGTTCTGGGGACCGATGGCGGTCGCCATGATGGGCGGGCTGCTCGGCGCGACGGCGCTCACGTTGATCTTCCTGCCGGCCTTGTATGCCGCTTGGCATCGCGTACCGACGCGAAGCACCTCGACCCCACCGCTTGGCGATCTGGCGATCGGCTCGCCTGCGGCGTCCTAAACCTTCTCGACACGACCACTGGAGACTCTCATGAACAACACTGTACGTAAGACGATCACCCTGCTGCTCGGCAGTGCACTACTCAGCGCAAATTTGGCCACCGCGGCGCCTAAGCTCAAAACCGGCAGCGATGCCGACGTCTCATACGACGGCTTGCATCGCATCGACGCTGCAGCGCTCGATGCCGCCTGGGTCAAGCCCGATCTCGATCTGAGCGGTTACACGAAGATCATGCTCGTGCCTGCCGGCATGACCTTCAAAACGCCGCGTCGGTCCGACAACGAATTCCCGCTGACCGAGCAGCAGAAGCAGCAGGTGCAGAAGATTCTGGCCGAAGCGTTCACGACGGCACTCGGCAAGAACGAGCGCTTTGCAGTGACCGATCAACCCGGTCGTGACGTGTTGCTCGTGTACGGCGCCGTGCTCGACGTCGAATCGCATGTGCCACCGGAGCGTGCCGGGCGCGGCGGTTATCTATTGCGTTCCATTGGTGAAGCGACGTTGCTCGTGGAGCTGAGGGACTCGATGAGCGACGAGATTCTCGTACGTGCGGTCGACCATCGCGCCGCCGAGACTGCGCGCTTGCATCGCTCCAATTCCGTGACGAATACCAGCGAGTTGCAGCTCGCCGCAGCGCGGTGGGCGCGTTCGCTGAACAAGCAGTTGGAGGAGCTTGCTCGGCTGTGATCACTCGACCGCCATTTCGTCATTCCCGCGAACCGCGGGAATGACGAAGTCCCCACCTCTTATCGACTCACACTGGAGAACTCACATGTATTGCACCCGACCCCTACTCGCACTCGCGTCTTCTTTACTGCTCGGCAGCTCGCTGGCTTCCGCCGGCGATCTGTTCGCCTACGCGCCCAGCGGACGCACCGATGCTCAACAGCAGCAGGACCGCTACGAATGCCACCAATGGGCCGTCGAACAGACGAAGTTCGATCCGGTGCAGCTTGCGGCTCAAAGCACGCCTGCAGTGGCTCCGCCCACAAACAGCTCGACAGCAACGAGCAGCAACGGCAACCGCGCTCCGTCCCCCGTGATCACCGGCGCAGCACAAGGCGCTCTGCTGAGCGAAGCGTCGAAAGGCGAAGCCGATCGCGGCGCAGCCGTCGGTGCAGGCGCGGGCCTGCTGCGCGGTCGCATGGCCCAGCGAAAGGCCGAGGAGCAGAAGGCAGCAGCACAACAGCAGTCGCAGCAACAGCAACGCAACACTGACGCCGCACAGCTGCACGCACGGCAGCAGGAGTATCAACGAGCGCGGGGCACGTGTTTCAGAGCTCGCGG
>CBJNAT010000565.1:0-2942 GCA_966434585.1 uncultured Gammaproteobacteria bacterium
GAGCTGCGCATCGGCTGCCGAGCCATTCAGCGACCTCATGCGTGCGCTGAAGTGCGACGTCATGTGCGTGGCCGACGCGTGCGGGTGCCGGCTTCCCCTTAGCTCCGTTCGCACGCGCGCTTTTTATTGTAGTGGTGAGGCGTCTATGTCTGCCACATCCAAGAAAGTCACACCTTACGAACTGCTCGGTGGGGAACCCGCCGTGCGCCAGATCGTCGAGCGGTTTTACGACCTGATGGACGAGCTACCTGAAGCCCGCGCATTGCGTGCGATGCACGCCGCGGATCTCGAGCCGATGCGCGAGCGCCTCTTCGAGTTCATGACGGGCTGGTTTGGCGGGCCGAATCTATACTTCCAGCGCCCGGACGCAAAATGTCTCGGCTCGGCGCATCACCCGTTCGCGATCGATGTGGCGATGCGCGATCAGTGGCGGCTATGCATGACGCGTGCGCTCGATGAGCTGAACATCGAGCCGGAGTTGCGCCAGCTCATCGATGCGGCACTCGAGAGGGTCACGGAAGCGCTGCGGAATCGCTGAGTGCCCGGTTCTGTGAAATGCGTGGCCACTCACGGCTGCGTCGATGCCCTATCTTCCCCCGCCTGCAAATCCATCCGTCCATTCGGGCGGAGAGCTCTACGAGTGAAGTGCAAATGATGAAACGGTGGCGTCAACCTTTGCTGATCGCACTGCTGCTCACGGCAACGAACCTCTGGGCGACTGGCTATGAGCTGACAGATGAGCGGGCCGACGTCTTCGGTGAAAACATCCTCATTCGCACCCGGTACGAAGACACCTTCGTCGATCTCGCGCGGCGCTATAGCCTCGGTTATGAGGAGATCATCCGCGCGAATCCCGGCGTCGATCCGTGGCTACCCGGTGCAGATACGGAGATCACGTTGCCTGGCCAGAGAATTCTGCCGCCCGGTCCCCGTGAAGGCATCGTGGTGAACCTGCCGGAGCATCGGCTTTATTACTTCCCGAAACCCCGGAAAGGCGAGCCGCGGATGGCGATCACCTATCCGGTGAGCATCGGCAAGATGGATTGGCAGACGCCGCTGGGCGAAACCCACATCGTCAGCAAACAAAAGAAGCCGGTGTGGCGTCCGCCCGCTTCTGTCCGCAAAGAGCACGAATCGCGTGGCGAGCCGTTACCCGCTGTCGTGCCGCCCGGTCCGGACAATCCGTTAGGTGATTACGCAATGCGTTTGGCCCTGCCCAGCGGCAGTTATTTGATCCACGGCACCAACAATCCACTGGCTGTCGGGTTGGCAGTCACTCATGGCTGCATTCGCATGTATCCGGAAGACATCGCAGCCTTGTTTCCGCTGGTACCGGTGGGCACCACGGTGCGGCTGATCGATGAACCGGTGAAGGTCGCCTTCATCGACGGCGAGCTGTTGCTCGAGGTGCATCCCAACCTCGATGCGAACGGTCAGCCACTGCCACCCGATGTAGAGCTGCTTACGCGCAAACTGGTCGAGGCACTCGGTGATCGGACGGTCGCCATCCACTGGGACCTGGCGCTTGACACATTGCGCAAAGCGGATGGCCAACTCACTGTCGTTGGCTTGGAAGCGGACTTGAACGAACCCGTGCCGGTTCCGCTCGTCACGGAAGTCAGTGCCACCGAAGAGGCGTTGCAGACTCCAGCCAGATAGTGCGAGGCACGGAGCAGATGTCGGTCGTTCATGTCGTGCGTCGTCGTTTCCGCTGTGGCAGCAGCATCACGAACAAGAACCCCGGTGCGATCACGGGCACCAACGTGAGCTGCTCGTAACTGACGAGGCGAGTACCGAGGCTGAACGTTCGCAGTCCGCCATGTCGCTCGGCGACTTCGGCCGCGCGCCATACGCGTTTGAATTCCGCGCTTTCATGCTCGAGCTCGCGGATCAGAGTCCCCGTCGGTACATCGCCTGTGTGTGGGCCGCAGTGCGCGCGGAACTCGGCAACGAGACGGGCGGCTCGGTGCGGCCAATCGTGCACCAATGAGCGTGCAGCGGGCGTGAGAAACATGTACCGCAAGAGATTGCGCTCCTGGCTCTGAGCATCCAGCCACCCGGCAAACAGTCGCGCCGCTGCGGTGTTCCAGGCGACGGCGGTGAATTGGCGATCCACAACGTACGCGGGGCCACTGACCGCACGCACGGCATCGAGCAAGATGCCGGACGGCGGCGGGTCATCGTGGTGCTCCGGATCGCGGCGCTGCGCAAGTTCGAAGATGTAACGGCGTTCGGCCCAGGACAACTGCAATGCCGTTGCCAACCGCGCGAGTGCTTGCGCCGAGAGCGACACATCGCGCCCCTGTTCGAGCCACGTATACCAAGTGGTGCTCATGCGGGCGCGTTCCGCCACTTCCTCGCGACGCAGCCCAGGCGTGCGTCGCCGCGTCGTGCCGGCCCGCTCGCTACGAAGGCGCTCGCGGTGAGAGCGCAAAAAAGCAGCGAGCTCGCGGCGCGCATCCAACGGTGCATTCGGTCGAGATTGCATGGCAGCGCTTATACCAGGATAAGCACTTGCTGGTACCCGGATGGGCGGCCGCTACAGTGGGCTCGCCAACCGGAGGTACTTCATGCACCAATCTCAAATCGCCTCGGCCCAGTTCGGCTCGGCGGCCGCGGATTACCTGACGAGCGCCGTGCACGCGCGCGGCGCGGATCTCGATGAGCTCGCGCAACGTTTTGCGACGCGCTCTCAAGCTCGCGTGCTCGACATCGGCTGCGGTGCTGGCCACGCAACATACGCGATCGCACCGCACGTTCGCGAAGTGCATGCATACGATCTCGCCGAGCCGATGGTGGCGCTCGTCGCGCGCACGGCCCGCGGGCGCGGCTTGCACAACGTCCACACGCGGCAAGGCGCCGCGGAATCTCTGCCGTTTCCTGCGCGATCGTTCGATGCCATCGTGTCGCGCCTCTCGGCGCATCACTGGCGCAACGTGCCC
>CBJNAT010000566.1:0-2937 GCA_966434585.1 uncultured Gammaproteobacteria bacterium
CACCAGCTACCATACCTAAGTATACACACAACTCGTGCGCTTCAGGTCCTGGCAGCACCTGATACACCGCGAGCGCGCGATTGAAATGCTGCCGATCGATCCAGCGTTCTTCTTCCACGAGCTCGTGTCGGATCATGCCGATCTGGGCGATGGGGCCACCCCATGCCAGGCAGCCGAACCGCAGGAAGCGCAAGAACAAGCCGGATAACGATTGGTGGGGCACGCTGCACGCGGACACGCTTTCGCTCATTGATACGCAATAGGGCGAGTGAAGAGGTCCGGGACAATGCAGTACGAGCGCTACACCCGCAAGCGCGACTCAGCGTCCAACCTCGCTACCGAAGCAGATCTTCACGCGGCGGGATCCACGGTGCGCCCCGCAGCGGACAACGGGGCTGAGAGCCGGGTGCAATCGCAATTTCGGCGAATCCTGGTTCGCGTTCGCGGTCGTAACGCAGATCGCCGAGATGCCACTCGCGCGCGTTCCACTGTAGCCATGGAATGCGCGCGAACTGCAGCAGCGCGCGCGCTTCGCAGCGGGTCGCGGCGAGCTGCCGCAGCGGTGCGCGCGGTAAGGTCAGTTCGCCGTACCAGCGGATCTCGCGCGAGCCGGCGACTGCAACCTCCGTGAGGGGCGCTGAGACCGGCATCGTCAAACCTCGCGTCGGACAATCTGAGGCAGGCCAAACGCCAGGCGCGAGTGACACGACCGCACGGCGAATCGTGAAGTGCTCGCGGTCGGGTGTCTGCACCAACATCACTTCCCAGCACACCGGATTCATCGGCATCGGCGTACGCATGGCATCCAGTAGCCGCTCTTGCGGGAAGCTCGCGGCAACGATAGCGTTCACCCGGTCACGAGCAATCTGGCCGGAGATCCAGAACATTGCCGTGAAGGTAAGCCACAAAGCCACACCCAGCAGGGCTGCGCGCTCGGGCCAGCGCCGCGCGACGAACACCATCGCGAATGCGACAAACACAAACACCCCGACCAAGCTCGGCGGCACCATGACCGTGCCGATACTCAGCGCGACCCCTGCGAGCAGAATCGAGCCGACCACACCACGCCCCCATATCGACCGCAACAACAGCACTAACGAAGCGGCCGCTGCCCAGAACAACGGCTCGATGATGAACACGGCATCGCCGTATCGCCAACGATTGTCGAAAGGCCAATACGGATGCACGCCGTAGCTGTTCGTCGCGTCCATCGCGACGTGGAGCAGCGGGCCCAGCAATGCTGCGCCGATCAATCCCCAGCGTTCGATGCGCGTCGGCACGTGCCCACGACGACGCCATCGCCATTCGTAGCTGCCGACGAGCAGCAACGAGAGCAAGAACGCACCGATGAGGGTGTGCGTATGACCGCGATGGTGCAGCAGGTAATCGAGCTTGCCTTGCACGACGCTCGTGTAGAGCAGATCGAGGTCGGGGAGATTGCTGCCGATCGCGAGGGTGGGGACGAACAGACGTCGTCGCTCGGCGAGCTCCATCGATGTCGGCCCGCGACGCGCAATGGCCTCGCCGATGAGGGCGCCCACGAGCGTGTGCGAGATGTTATCCACTAGAGGAAATAAGCCAGCACGAACACGCCGAGCATGGAGAAGCCGATTGCGATTTTGACGAGCGTGCCGAAGATTAGCCCGACCCAAGTAGCCACACCGACCTTCCCCGCCGCATGCATCCGACCGTGCACGGAGAACTCGCCGATCACGGCGCCGATGAAGGGACCGAGAATCAGGCCCGGCAATCCGAAGAACAGACCAATGAGTGCGCCGATTAGAGCCCCCCAGATCGCGCGCCGGCTTGCGCCCACGCGTTGCGCTCCCAGCGCAGATGAGGCCACGTCAACGATGACGCTGATGAGCGTGAGCACACCCAGCACGGTCAGCGACAGCCAGCCAATGCGCTCAAAGCCATCGCTCCACGCGGCGAGCACCATCCCGGCATACATGAGCGGCACACCGGGCAAAACCGGCAGCACGATGCCGAGAAAACCCACGATGATGAGTGCGACACCGAGGAGCAATTGCCAGGTAATGACCATGGCCAGATCGGAGCTGTTCCTCGCCCGAAAATCAAGCCTCGCGCGCGCGAATCGCATCCGTATACTCGGCGCCCTCTCCCCTGCCCGGCGCCGCCTCCATGTGGTTCAAGAACCTCGTCGTCTATCGTTTGCCTAGCGGCTGGTCGATGTCCGCCGCCGAGTTGGAAGAGCGGCTGGCGCAACGCGTGCTGCAAACGTGCGGGCCGTACGAAATGCAGACGAGCGGCTGGGCTTTTCCGAGTCCGGCCGAGCGCTTCGTGCACACCGTGCAACGCCAGCACCTCATTGCGCTCGCGGTCGACCAGAAGCTGCTCCCCGCCTCTGTGATTCGGCAGGTCACGCTCGAGCGCGCGACAGCTTTGCAGCAGGAACAGGGCTATCCGGTGGGGCGGCGCCAGATGCGCGAGCTGAAGGAGCGCGTCACCGAGGAGCTCACCGCACGCGCATTGACCAAGCGCCGCATGACACGCGCATGGATCGATCCCGATAACGGCTGGTTCGTGGTGGATGCAGCAGGGATTCCGCGCGCCGAAGAGCTGGTCACCGTGCTGCGCGAGACACTCGAGACGTTTCCGGTCGTGTTGCTCGAGACCGAGAATTCCGCCTCGCGCGGCATGGCGTCATGGTTGATGTTGGGCGATGCGCCGCTGCGTTTCGCGATCGATCAGGATCTGGAGCTGCAAGCAGCCGACAAGACGAAGGCGACCGTGCGCTATGCGCACCATCCGCTCGAGGGCAAGGAGATCCAGCAGCATCTGCAGTCAGGCAAATACGTCGTGCAGATGGGCCTGACCTGGAACGATCGCATCGCCTTCATCCTCAACGAGAAGCTGCAGCTCAAGCGCGTGCAGTTCCTCGACATCAATAAAGAAAAAGAAGAAGGCGATCAG
>CBJNAT010000567.1:0-2933 GCA_966434585.1 uncultured Gammaproteobacteria bacterium
AATCCGAGCGGGCCGGGATGCTTGATGGACGGGCTTAATCTTCTGAAGACCTTTTTGGAGGTCGCCAACGTCGGCAGCTTCTCGCGCGCAGCAAGCAAGCTGGGAATCTCCAAGGCCAGCGCGAGCAAGCATGTCGCGACGCTTGAGGCGCGCTTCAACGTACGACTCATGAATCGCTCAACGCGGTCGGTGACACTCACCGATGCTGGAAGACTGCTCCAGCTTCGCAGCGCGCCGCTGATGGAGATGGTCGAGTCGACCCAGAGTGAATTGCAGGCGCATGGCTCACACCCAAGCGGTCGTTTGCGCGTCGCGGGGCTTCACGGGCTCGTGCAAACCGACTTCCCGAGCCTGCTGAGCGAGTTCCTCACGCTCTACCCAGATGTGCATATCGACCTGCAGATCGGCAATCGCGTGGTCGATCTCGTGGAGGAAGGTGTCGACATTGCCTTGAGATTCGGTCGCATTGGCGACGAGAACCTGATCGTGCGTCGCCTCCAACGAGTGGAACTCACGCTCTGCGCCACGCCCAGCTACTGGGCCAGGCGCGGCATCCCTCAGACGCCCGACGACATGCTATGGCACGACGTTCTCACCTACTCCCTGTCGGCAGGCACCCCGCACATTCCGTTCGAAGTCGATGGAGCCCCATACAACCTCCCGATCTACGGGCGCATGGATGCAAACGACTCAAGCACACTCGTCGCCGCGGCGCTGGCCGGCATCGGCGCGGTGTGTGTGCCGGCGTTGCTGGCGCAGCCGTACACAGAACGCGGCGGCCTGGTCCCAGTGCTCAAGGAATTCATGCCCCGCGACATCTGGCTCTACGCAGCGTACACGCAGCGCCGGCACAACAGCGCAGCCCTGCGCGCACTACTGAAACTGCTTGAAACGCGTATGGGAGGCAGCGCGCCCGGCCATCCGACCTAGAAGCAGAGGGCTAAGACACATACATCCACAAGCGCCCGTCGCGTATTGCCCAATCTCGCCGAAGCAACCATGCCGTGGAACTACGACGCCACGGCGCGCCCCGCGAACTGCATTACCACCTGCGCATGCGTCTCAAACCATCGACACTGTGTTACGCAGAATACGCTGCAAGATCCCTATTGAATGCAGCATGGCTGCTCGCGATGTAAGCGCAACCAGCTGCAGTCGGCCACGAGCTGTCGTTCTCCGTGCCGCGGGTAGTGTCCGGTTCAGACGCGAAAGCAGCCACCTGAACGCAGACTCGATGTCGATGCTGCTCAGTTTTCGGCGATGCGCTGCCGTGGGCGGGCTTGGGTTTGTCACGTTCCAGACAATTCCGCTGCTCTTCTGAGTGCCTAAGATGACTGACCTTCCCGCGGTATTCCCGTGACAGTGACGGGCGAAGGTGAACGTGTTGCCCGTTTGAAGATCGACGGCGAAATTCCGGTGTGCTCCTTTAAGAAGCGCGAGAAATTCCCCGGGGCCGAGAACCCGAGGTCGAGCGCAACGTCGGTGAGCTTGCCGCCATCGCTCACCCTGCGCATCGCCTCCTCGACGCGCACGCCGCTCCAGAACACCTGGGGCGTCGTGTGCAACTGGTCGCGGAACAGCGCGAAGAAATGCGCGCGCGAGAGGCCGACCTTGGCCGCGATTTCATCGATCGTCGTCTTCTCGGAAACATGCGCCCGCATGTGCGCGATGGCGGCACGCAATCGGTGATCGAGCGTGACGCCAATGCCGCCGGCGACCGGCGCCGCATCGCCGCCCGTGGCAGAGGCGGCGATGGCCGCTTCGAGCAGCCGCTCGACCTCCTTGTCGATATGCTCGCGTGCCGCGCCGGTGGAGATCATCAAATCCAGCACCCGCCAGCACGAACGCCGCAGCGCATCGCCGATGGGCACACGCGGTGATGGAAATCTAAAGCTCCGGTCCTTCGCCAGGCCGAGTTCATCGAGCCAATCCTTCTTGATCATGAAGACGATGAACAGGCTCGATCCGTTGTCCTCCAGGCGAACCATGTCGTGCGCCTCGAACGCATTCACGCCGAGCGCCACGCTTTCGCTGTAGCCGACGACTTCGGTGCCGACATGCGCGCAGGCCCGCGCGCCGCCCAGCCAGAGGGCGAGCTGTGTTTCGGAGTGCGCGTGCGCCACCAGGTTGGCGCTCGCCTCCAGGACGATCGCGGTGCCGAACGCGCCTTCGTGGAGTGCATAGGCTTCCTGCATCTGTGCGCGCTTCATCGGGTTGGTTTCGGGTCGGCCGATTGTTCTCCCGCGCGGCGCCGGCTTGAGCAGCGCATCGGGTAAGTCCTTAGAAGCACACCAGACGATTCGATACGGCGCCGGACCACCCGATAAGCGCCGCCGGCCCGTGATTTCTAAAGTTGGCGTATCGCTAAAACACAGGAGCAAACCTTCATGCGAATCGCCACTTTCACGAGCGAGGGCCACCGCAAGGTCGGCCTCGTTTCCGCCGACGGCAAGACCGTCACGCCACTGCAGTTCACGCCGGAGCAGGCAGACAGCGGCGTGCTGACGCTGATCGAAATTCTCGCCAGGGGCGGATCGTCTCCCGAGGCATCGGGCCCCGCAGTCGACTTGCGCGAAGTGGTGCTCGATGCACCGCTGCCCAAGCCGCGGCGCAACCTCTGGTGCGTCGGCCGCAACTACCACGCGCACGCCAAGGAGCTGTCGGCCTCGGTGTTCAAGGACAACGCCGCCAAGACGGACGAATGGCCGATCGTCTTCACCAAGGTGCCCGAGTGTGTCGTCGGCCCGCACGACGAGGTGCTGGTTCCATCGAAGGTGTCGGCGCAGATCGACTACGAGGCCGAACTGGCCGTGGTCATCGGCAAGGGCGGCAAGAACATCGCGCGCGACGCGGCGATGTCGCATGTGTTCGGCTACACGGTGGTGAACGACGTGAGCATGCGTGACTGGCAGTACCGCAGCACGCAGTTCCTG
>CBJNAT010000568.1:0-2931 GCA_966434585.1 uncultured Gammaproteobacteria bacterium
GCCGCTCATGTTCATCGTCGTGCCGAGCGGCAGGACGAACCCCGCGGTCGTGGGACGCAGCTCGAGCTCGTCGCGTGCGCTCGCAAGTGCAGCCGGCAGCGTGGCGCTGCTCGAGCTCGTGGTGAATGCCGTGACGAGTACCGTCCTGATTCGACGGAAGAAATCGAGTGGTGAAAAGCGCGTCCAGAATTTGAGCCACACTGACATCGTGCCGAACAGATGCAACAGCATGACCGCTGCGCAACCGAGCACGAACAAGCCCAGTGCTACGAGGATGTCGAACCCGGTCTTCACGACCACGCTGAAGATCAGCGCCGGCACGGCGAACGGCGCCAAGTACAACGCGAAACGCACGATGTGCGTCATGAGCTGAGCGACGATACCCAAGGCTTCTTGCACGTGTGCACGACGCTGGGCGTCGAGTGTCGTGCCCGCCGCGCCCACGAGGATCGCGAAGAGGATGAGCGGCAACACCTCACCCAGCACGTGGCGATCGGCGCCGACGAATGCGCCGAGAAGATTGCGCGGCATGAACATGTCGACGAGCGTCGCGAAGCTCATCTGCGGCGACGTCGCCTGTCTCTCGACATGCGCTTGAGCGACCGCACCGTATTGCTCCATCAGACGCACTTGCGTGTCGTGACTGAGGCGAGCGCCCGGCTCCAGCACATTCATCATGACGAGCCCCAGCACGACGGCAATCGCCATGTTCAGCACAAACAGCGCAAACGTCCGGCTCGCGAGCGGGCCTAGATCATGCAGGCGCCCGAGCTGCAATACGCCGAGCGCCAGTGAAGCGAAAACGAGAGGGATGACGACGAAGAATAGTGTGCGCAGAAAGATCTGGCCGAAAGGATCGAGCACGGCCACGGAGAAATAGCGCGCGAGCTCGAGCACCCTTGGTGCAAGCTGCCCGATCTCAAGCACTGCGATCCCGGCGAGCGCGCCGACGCCGAGGCCGATGAGGATGCGATTCGCCAGCCGCGCGTCGGAATGCGCCATCGAAGCTTGGGCTCTTCTTGGAATGAAACGGGAGAGTACCGAGAAAAATTGGGTGGGAGAATGCCGTTAGCGCGCGTTCGGTTTCCAGAGCACCTCGTCGAGATCGAAATCGCGTGCAGGCCAACCATATCGCCGCAGCGAAATGCGCCCGCGCTCGAATTCGATGCCCTCGGTGCGCAGCAGTTCACGCTGCCGCTCGTAACTCGCGCTACCCGCCGGAAAGGAAATCTGGCCGCTCGCATTCACGACGCGATGCCAGGGCACTTTCGCGGCCGTCTGTTTGAGTACCGTGCCAACCAGACGGGCACGACGCGGCAGACCCGCAACGGTCGCAATCTCGCCGTAGGTGCTCACGCGACCGCGGGGAATGCGGCGTACGGCTGCAAGGATCGCTCGTTCGGGAGAGTCTTTCGTGCGGGCCACGGCTATGCGCTACGGGCTACGGGCTACGGGCTACGGTCAGATGCTGGATCGTACGAAGTGGAACAGCAATGAGCGGCCACGTTCTTGCTGTAGTCGGTAGCCTGTAGCCTGACTATATCGGCAACCGATCATGCACAGTCTCTTCCGAACGATCGGCGCGATCCGGATTGCGCCGCCGCTCGCCGCCGCTCAAAGCGATCCCGATGCCCGCGACGAAAGGCAGCACGCGCTCCAGAAAATCTCCGGGCGCATCTGGCATCGCGTGAAAGATGCAGACGAGCACGAAGCCCGCGCTCATCGCACCGATGGTGGAACCGGCACGCACACGCTTACCCGCGAGTCGCACGATGAGGAGCGGTGCAAGCGTCGCGCCGAGCACCGTCCAGCAGAACATCATGTCGGCAAGGGTGAACGTGCGTGCGTACGGCAGCAGCGCCAGCACGAAGATCGTGATGATCACCGTCCACACGCGCGACCACTCCGGATGCAACGGCAGTTTACGTGGCCGCAGATCGTTCACGAGCATCGCGCTCAGCACACCCATTTGCGTGATGACGTTGGTCAATAGCGCGCCGCTCACGAGCACGGTCAACGAGAGCGATATTGCAGGGTGTAATGTGCGCCGGCTGATTTCGAGCAGCGCCATTTGCGGATCCTGCATACCGAAGTAGAGAACGCGCGCCAGCCAACCGATTGCGAGCAGCACTGGCAACAACAGGGTGAGCCACAGCATCAGCACCACTCCACTCATGCGCACCACATGCTCGTCCCGCGCCGCGATCGCGCGATTGAGCAGGCTCGGTTGGCCGAGGGCGAGCCCGGCGAGCGCGAGCGAACCACCGATGAATGCGCTGGCGATCACGAGCTTGCCTCCGCCATCCCATTGCAGGAACGCGGGCGGCATGGAGCGCATCGTGAACGTCACCTCGTCCCAACCGCCGACGACGGTATGGGCCAGCAGGGCCGTGAGGATGACGACGATGAGCATGATGAGCGCGTGCACCGCTTCGAGCATGGCGTGCGCCCACCAACCCGCGGTCGCGACGCAAATGACGAAGGCGCCCAGGAGCACCAGCGGCACCACGGCTGTCAGCACCGTTGGCGCCATCAACAAAGCGACGAGTTGCAACTGCACGATGATCGCCACGATGATCGTGAGCCCAACGAGGAAACTGGCACACCGCACGATGTTCTTCTGTAAGCGCTCGCCGCTCTCGCAGCTCAACAGCTGAATGAGGGTGACGCTGTGTTGACTCGCGCTCAGCTTGCGAGCGCGTGGCGCTACATAGATCGCCTGCGAGAGCCCGGCGAACCACAATCCGAGCGCACCCCATATCGCGGACAGTCCCCACACGAACGCGCTCGCGCTGAGCATCAGCATCAGCCACACCGGCAGCAGATTGAGCGCTTGGCTGAGCCCCACCAGCAGCGCTCCGCCGCGTCGACCCGCGACCAGATAGTCGCTCGGCCGGTGCGTCCGCCGGTGTGCCCAAATAGCAATGCTCA
>CBJNAT010000569.1:0-2927 GCA_966434585.1 uncultured Gammaproteobacteria bacterium
CCCAGGGTCAGGTGATGACGAAGGGCGAGGTATCGCTCGCGTGGAAGGGGAAGGGCAGAGGCTGGGATCTGGGGGTGGCGTTGGGCAGGTTGAAGATTACGCGGGGATGAGAGCACAAGTCGGCTAGGTGGCTAGTCGGCTAGTCTGCTAGCCAGAGGAAGAGAGCCGCACCTTGCTCTGGCTAGCCGACTAGCTGACTAGCCGACTGGCCAGCCGCTCGCTCACGCGAGCGTATGAAACACCCTTTGCACATCTTCGTCCTGTTCCATCTTGTCGATCAGCGCCAGGGCCTCGGCCGCTTGTGCTTCCGGTAACTCCGTCGGCGTGATGCAGACGTACTCGTGCTCGGCTGAGATGGGCGTGATGTGGCGGGCTTCGAGCGCGGATTGGAGTTGACCGAAGTTTTCGAACTCGCAGCGAATGACGAGCTGTGGCTCGCCCTTCTCGCCGGTGCTCTCACCCATCTCTTCGAGGCCGTGGTCGATTAGATACAGCTCGGGATCGTCCTGATCGATGCCTTCCGGGTTCAGCCGGAACACGCCCATGTGTTTGAAGAGGAAGCTCACGCTGCCGCCGCTGCCGAGGTTGCCGCCATTCTTGCTGAAGACGTTGCGGACGCTCGCGACGGTGCGTGTCGGGTTGTCCGTCGCCGCTTCGACGAGCACGGCCACGCCGTGCGGGGCATAGCCTTCGTAGATGACGACTTGATAGTTCGCGGCCTCCTTGCCCGAGGCCCGCCGGATAGCCGCTTCGACCTTGTCCTTGGGCATGTTGATCGAGCGCGCGTTCTGCATGATCCGCCGTAGGGCGGGGTTGCTGTTCGGATCGGAGCCGCCGCTCTTGACGGCAATGGTGATGTCCTTGCCGATGCGGGCGAATTGCTTGGCCATGCGGTTCCAGCGCGCGAACATCGCATGCTTTCTGACTTCGAATATGCGGCCCATGAGAGTCGATTACCTGGCTTGCTGAGGTGCGCGATTATAGGGCTAGGAGGGCGCTGGGCCATTGGGCTCTGGCAAGAAGTGCAGGCCCGTGCTTGCCGTCCCTCACATCCTCACGCACTCTTGCGCGCCCATCCGGCGATACCGCGAGGAAGACCCGCTTGTTCAAACACAACACCTACTTCGATGGACGCGTGCAGAGCATCGGCTTCACGCGTAACGGCATGAATGCAACCGTGGGCGTGATCGGCCCTGGCGATCATCACTTCAACACGGCTGCCCCTGAGCGCATGACGGTCGTGAGCGGTGAGCTGCGAGTGCGCATCGCGCAAGGCGAGTGGCGCATTTATTCGGCGGGCACCTACTTCGAAGTGGGCGCGAACAGCGGCTTCGATGTGCAGGCGAGCGGCGGGCCAGCGGCCTATCTCTGCGAGTTCCTGCCGGCTTGACTCACCCATCGAGCGGCGTCTTTAGCCGGCCGGAGGGGCTAGCATTTGGCCGCTCGGCCTGATGGCGCGGTAGTGCATCGCGCAGCGATGGCTCGAGCCAATTCCAGTTCAGGGCCATCATCCAGCCGATGACCAGCAGCGTGACGGCGGCGATGGTCGCCAGAGCCACGCGCACCGGGCGCGACAGGCGATGATGATTCGGTAGGTCTCGGCGGATCATCGATCTGGAAGTTGATTATTCGGCGGCGCCTCGTCGCGCCGCCGAACACTGTCATCCTAGCGGCTCGCGCGCGACCCGCTGCCGGAGCGCTTGCCTTTGGCTCGTGCGCCGGCCGCGGCACGCCGCTGTGTCCGCTGATCGGGCTCGGTTTCGTCGAGCCCGAGTTCCTGCATCAGCTCCATCTTGCGCGCGGCGAGCTGCTCGCCGAGCTCCTTCAAATCGAGCTTCGATTTCTTGAGCTGCGGAAACATCTCGCCTTCCTCTTCCTTGACGTGGTGCTTCACGTACTCGCCGAGCACCGTCACTGTCGCCTTATATTCCTCGTCCTCGGACGACATGCCTTCGATCTTCGCGATGAGATCCTTGGCGGATTGATGCTCCACGAGGGCTTCAGCCACGAGATCCGTGTCCTCGAGCGCTTCGCGGGCGGCCGGATAGAGAATCTCTTCCTCAATCTGCGCGTGCACGGTGAGCAGCTGGCAGATGCGTTCGGCGACGGTTTCCAGCTCCTCGTCTGCCGCGTCTTCCACCTGATCGATCAACTCCGCGACTTGGCGATGATCTTGCTTGAGCAAGTTCACAGCGTCTGTACCGGACGAGCGCTTGCCGGCGGGTGTCGCTCTGGCCATGGGGATCTCCTTCGAGCATGCATGTTGGATGGAGTGCGTCACCGCCTCTCGCGTGCGGTTGCGCGTGCTCCAAAAGAATGCTCACTGCTCCAAGCGGGTTCCTGCTATTACGCGAAGCGCTATGCCCATGCGAAGGACACAACAGCTTTCTGTGACGACACTGTTCATCAACCGCCTGCACGCTTCGCTTTGAAGCCACGCTTCACGAGCTCAGCGACGATGGCATCGCGATGATCGCCTTGTATTTCGATGCGATCGTTCATGACCGTGCCGCCGCTGCCGCAACGCTTCTTGAGCTCGGTTGCGAGTGTCTCGAGATTACGCGGCGCGAGACCAAGCCCTGTGATGACGGTGACGCCCTTACCCTTGCGGCCTTGCGTCTCGCGTGCCACGCGGACGGGGCCGGCGACTGCTTTCCCCGGCGTGCCCTCCTTGCACACACACTCGGCGATCGGTCGTTGGCAGTTGGGACAGCGGCGACCGACGTCTGTCGAATAAACGAGTCGCGAATCCTCGGAACGCTTGTTCATACCGATGCCGTGTTGCGAACGAGAGCCGCGAGGATACTCGAACCGCCTACAGGTTCACGCAGCAAAAAGCCCTCGGTGCTTGCGCACCGAGGGCCTTGTCATCTCGCCTCGTTCGCGTGCGCTCAAGGAGTACCGGAGGTCGTTCCCTGGTCGGGCGC
>CBJNAT010000570.1:0-2926 GCA_966434585.1 uncultured Gammaproteobacteria bacterium
TCTCCGGCGCAGTGCCGAATTTTCCTTTCTGGTTAATGGTGTCGATGTCGATCAGTTGCATGATGCTGCTGCCGCTCTACTACGCACTCCTGCGTTTCTTCTCATGACATCGCCTCGCCGCTAGTTTCGTGAGAAATCTCAGGTTCGCGGACTCCCTCACGCGGACGAGTACGGAAACTCGTTACTTGCAGGTCGGCAGTGTCACCGCGAGGATAGCTTCGCGCGTCTGCGATGTGTGCAACGCATGTCGCATGGATCCATGAGCAACGGAAAGTGCAGGGCGCTGGAGCGCTATCTTCGGAGAAGTGACATGGATGGGCACCCGGCGAAAGAGGTTGTCGATCGAGACTTACGGCGGCGGCAATTGGCTCACCGCCTGGTGCGACATCAAGCGCGTACCCAGACCATTTCACGTCTCACGGGACTCTCGCGCCATCAGCTTGCTACGTTGAGGCAGCGCTGGGGCGTGAGCAACGAAATCCGTCCTCGGGGGCCGGTGCCCAAATCTCTTGCCGTATTTCACTCGACAGCCCGAGTGCGTAGCGAAGCAGCGGTGCTGGCTGCTTTCTTGCGAGTGCTTGCGAATACGGCCGATGCCAGCCACGGCACCCACGTCAGGGCATCCGGTGTTTCATTCGGAGAGCGGCTATGCGAAGTCTACGAAGCGTACGTCGCGTGCTTCCCTGCCGCCAAGGTTGGGTTTGAGGGACTGGCTCTACTCGCGCGCGGTCTCGACAAAGCTGAGCTCATTGCGCTCTCGAATTGCGCCCGCTGTGAGGCCGCGATTCTCATCGACCTACTCGGCACAGGGCGCCACCTCTGCGCGCACTGTCATCACGCCGCAGATCTAGGTGCGGCTCTATCGATGGAAAAAGCGGCGCCGGAGCTCTGTCAACCAGCGCAAGGCGTCGGTGAGGTCGTCCAACGAGAGTTGTTCTGATGCACGGACGATCCGGCGAAGCAAACCATGTCGAACACATCATTGCTAAATGGCCCGTATGGGGCTTCGGAGTCCGCGGAGGTCACGTGGAAGGGTGCGCCGGTTCTCCGGCGAGTCCACGCGCTGAACGAACGGGTCCTCGAAGTCTTGGTACAGCTTGCGCGCACTGATCGCGAGCGGATCGAGCTTGCGATCATCAATCAGCATCGAAGTCTCTGGCGTGGATTGAGCACGATGGCGCGAAGGCGCGCCAGTCTCGCTCCGTTCCTGCTCGTCGATGTACGTTTTGACGATGCAGGATGGTGGCGCTCGGTGAAGGATCCGCGGGTGGCCCGACGAGAAGTCATTCATCCAACCGCATTGACCGGAAAGATGACGGGCGAGCTCATGCGCGAGGCGCTCATGCTGGCGTGGAGCACGGTCGCGTTTGACCGCAACGCCGCCAGCATACTCCTCGGCATGACACCGGCCGTTGCCGCCATCATCGCCGAGTTCGGTCCTCACGATGTGGAGCGCATCGCTGCCCGGTATTGCCGACACCTTCGGCCGCGCTGGGAAGATTTTCCAGCTTTCTGGGGCAAGCTTCTTCTCGCTGCACAAGACGGCGATGAGGCCGCTTTGCGCCTCATCCACCTTCACGGTGCGCAACTGATCGGTAGTGAGCTTGTGGCGCTGTTGGATGGTAAGCCCCTATGAGCTACGCAGTGAGTGGCAGGGCCGTGCATGAGGTATGGCAAGGCTATTTCGCCGATAGATCGGCTGAATACGCCCATGGGGACGGGGAGTTTCGGCCGAATTATCCGCGAAACTCCGCTATCACAGACACAGCCGCTCATGTTCCGATTACGTTGACAAGGAAGATAACGAAGGAACGCGAACATGAGGAAGAACGGAGTTCTGACGATCGGAACAGTGGCAGCCGCTGTGCTCCTCTTGGTTCCCGCGTTTGCCTCAGCTCAGCAGTCTCCGTTCGACACGGGTGCGAATTCACTCGTGACATTCGCGTTGGCCATTGCAACGCCCATCGCAATCCTCGTGGTGATCGGCGCTGCGATTGCCGCTGCGGTGGGTCGCCTCAGCTGGGGATGGGTGGTGGGCTGCATCGTGGGCATCGCTGCGATCTTCGGCTCGCCGCAGATCGTCACGTGGATCCGTGGGATGTTCGGCGTGTAGGGCGCACTCATGAGTGAACGCAACGCAGGACTCACGGCCGATCCGCTCTTCGTGGGCATCACCCGCCCGCCGATGCGGTGGGGTGTGGCGTACGAGGCACTGCTCGTGAACTTGGTTGTGACGATGGAGGTGTTCGTCTTGACGAAGAATCTCCTGACGCTGCTGATCGCCATACCGATTCATGGCATCTGCGCACTGCTGTGCGCCCGCGATGCGCGCTTCTTTCATCTGCTGATGCTATGGGCTCGCACACGCTTGGCAGCCTACTTTTGTACCGCACGTTTTTGGCAGGCCGCGAGCTACAGCCCGTTGGTGCTGGACCTGCCCGACATCCGCGGCCGGCGCAGAGCGGCCGTTATTCCGCGCGTGGATGCGAGCCCAGGAGCACGCGCATGCCAGCCGTGAACCGTGAGGCAGCGAGCCGCCGTGAAGTGTCGGCTGCGCGGCGGATTCCATACGCCGCGCATGTGGCAGACAGCCTCATTCGGACGTACACGGGCGACTACGTGCAAGTCTTCCGCCTGTCCGGCGCTAGCTTCGAGAGTGCAGACGATGAGGAACTCAACAACTGGCACGAACGCCTGAATGTAACGTGGCGAAACATCGCCAGCGCCAACGTTGCGCTCTGGACCCACATCATTCGCCGTCGAGAGCACACGATGAGGTATGCAGCGGGCGCAAGCGGTTTCGCCGCGGCGCTGGCGCGCAAGTATGGCGAGCGCCTCGCGGGCGAGACGCTCATGGTCAACGAGCTGTATCTGTCGATCGTCTATCGACCCGTCGCCGGGGTGGCCACGGAAGCTGCCTCAAAAC
>CBJNAT010000571.1:0-2922 GCA_966434585.1 uncultured Gammaproteobacteria bacterium
CCGTAGTCGATTGCCTCTCGCCAGAGGTTTCTTTTGTGACTTTGGCCGACAGGGAGGTCGGCCCCAGAGCCTACAGGGACGTATCCAACGCGCTGCGTGATCCCCTACGAGGGACGGCGTTCCCGAAAGAAACCTCTGGCGGGAGGCACTCGGCCACTGTGTTCAACGTGAGCGGACCACGCACTACAGACGATCCTGCTGAAGTAGGAACACTTTGCAATCTCGGGGATGACAACCGCACGCGCGCTGTAGAACAATCCGCGCGGCATGCGCCATGTATCCCCATCAGCAACCCACCCACTTGCGCGCCGCACGCAATGGCGCACTCGCGTGGGCGCGTTCGTGCTGCTGATGGGCATGCTCATGCAATCGATGCTGACGCTCGCGTGCGGACTGGATGACATCGGTGGCGGTGCAACCGCTGCAGCCGATGTGCAGTTCGTTGCTCTCGAGCTTGCAGCCGAGCTCGAATCGCAGGGCGAGTGCTCGGGTTGCGGCGGGCCGAAGACGGCCACCGGTTGTTGCTTCCATGCGGTCCCGGTGACCCGTGCAATGGTCGTGTTCACACCCAGCGCGCCACCAGACCTGGCGCCCACGTTCCTGCTCTCACGCACTCCGCATAACACCCCCTCGGATCTATTCCGTCCTCCGCAGTTGAGCTGACGTTCGGCCGGCGCGCGCTGGCAATGCTCAGTCATCTACTGTCGGAGAGATCACATGTCCGTGCGAAGAGCGGCCTTTGCGGCCGCGCTCATGCTGCTGCCCGGTTGGTTACCCGGGGCCGTAAGCCAAGCGCAATCGGTTCTCACATTGGAGCGCGCCTTTCAGCGCGTGTTGGACACACATCCCGACCTTCGTCGGATCGGCTACGAACGCGAGGTGCTCGATGCACAACGCGCAGTGGCCGAGCAAGCGCCGCCCCTGAGCGTCGCCGCGGAGATTGAAAATGCAGCGGGCACCGGCACGGCCTCGGGCTTCGATGGGGCTGAAGTCACGCTGAGCCTTGCCTCGGTGCTCGAGCGAGGCGACAAGCGAACGGCGCGCAGGGTCCTCGTGCAGCGGCAAATGGATGCGCTCGCGATGCAACAGGAAGCGAAGCGGCTGGATCTGCTCGCGGAAGTGGCGCGTCGTTACCTCGATGTCCTGGCAGGCCAAACGCTCGAGAAGATTGCGCAAGACGATCTCGCCCAACGCGAGCGGACGGTGCAGGCCGCGCAACAGCGCACGGCAGCAGGCGCATCGCCGGACTCCGTGCGCCTCGCCGCGGTCGCATCCGCGACGCGCGCGCGCCTGCAGCGCGAACGTGTTCGCACCGAGCTGGAAGCTGCGCGACGGCAACTCGCGAGCCTATGGGGCGATCGTGCACCGGATTTCGAACAGGTCAGCGGTGAGTTACTCACCCCTCCACGCGTAGCGAGTTTCGAAGCGCTGGTAACGCTGCTCGAGCACAACCCGCAACTGCGTCGGTTCGCCGACGAACAACGGCTGCGCGAAGCGCGCGTGCAGCTAGCCCGCGCTGCAAGTGCGTTCGACGTGCAATGGCAAGTCGGCGTTCGTCGCTTGGAAGAAAGCGATGACTGGGCCGCCGTCGCGTCGGTCGCCATACCCATCGGCACACGGTCGCGAGCGGCGCCTGGTGTGCGCGCTGCGCAATCCGAATTGTCGGCGCTGGATCTCGAGCGACGAGCGGAAGAGCTCACTCTGCACGGAACGCTCATCGAAGCTCACGCACGTCTGAGCGCCCTGTCCACGGAAATGACCCTCGCAGAACGCGAGCTGCTGCCCGCATTGCAGGCAGCGGAGACAGCGGCCGAGCGCGCCTATCGTGCAGGCGCTCTCAGCTATCTCGAATGGACTCAACTCCAAACAGAACGCACGACAGCGCAGCGCGAGCAGGTTGCCGTAGCGCTGCAGGCTTATCGAGCACTCATCGAAATTCAACGTCTCACGGGCGACACCCTCGCCCCCGGGCGACACGCCGTGAAGGAGTGATCATGAACATGCGACACACGCTGTTGGCGCTGATCGGTAGTGCACTGGTGCTGAGCGGATGCGGCCGCGAAGCAGGCGAAGCGCACTCACACGAGAACGAGTCGCACGAAGACGGCTCACACGAAGGCGAATCACACGAGCACGATGAGCATGCCGAAGAGCCCTCTGACGTTTCGCTCTCCGCGGACGTCGCGAAGGAAGTCGGCATCGTCACTGCGCCCGTCGGGCCCGGAACGATTCGCGACGCGCATGAAGTACAGGGGTTGCTGACTCCTGTCGAAGGCAGACACGCGCGTATTCGTGCGCGGTTTCCCGGAGTCGTTCGCACCGTTCCCGTGGGCGTCGGTGACAAGGTGCAAGCCGGTCAAGTGCTGGCGACCATCGAGAGCAACAGCAGCCTCTCGGACTACGCCGTCAAGGCACCGTTCGCCGGTGTCATCCTCGAACGTTCGGTCACGATCGGCGATCTGGCGGGCGATGAACCGCTGTTCGAGCTCGCCGACCTGACGACGCTGTGGGTCGATCTGCATCTGTTCGGCGCAGATGCACAGCACATCGTCTCGGGCTTACCCGTGAAAGTGGTGCGCATGAGCGACGAGGTGGTCGCAACGACGAAGCTGGATCGGATTCTCCCCGGCACGGCGACGGCGAGCCAAAGCACGATTGCACGAGCGACGATCCGCAACGAAGACGGACGCTGGCGTCCGGGCACGGCCGTACGTGCGCTCGTGACCGTAGCCGAGAATCCGGCGGATAAGGTCGTGCCCTTGAGCGCGATCCAGACACTCGACGGACGGACTGTCGTGTTCGTGCGCAATGCAGACACGTACACGCCGCGAACGGTGCGTCTGGGCGAGCGGGACGCCGACTACGCGCGTGTGCTGGACGGGCTCGAGCTCAGCGAGGAAATCGTCGTCGAGCAAAGCTATG
>CBJNAT010000572.1:0-2920 GCA_966434585.1 uncultured Gammaproteobacteria bacterium
TCTCGCAGCGCGCGCGCAGCTCCCGCGCGTTCAGCACCTTGTGCTTCTCGAACAGGTCGGCGCCTTTCTTGAGGTCCGCCCAGAAGCCGGCCCATTTGTCTCCCCTGCGAAGCCGCAAGTTGCGCTCCGTCATGCGGAACGGGAAGGCGTGCACGGGAATGCGCTGCTGCCCGTTGTCGAGTGCCTTGGTGACGAACAGCCAGATCTCGTCGACGACCTTGTCGGTCACGGCGTAGCAGCCGATCGACGCGCAGCGCGTTGCGGATCTGCAGTTCGATCTCGAAGTGGCCATCGTGAAGAAGGAGCCCGCAGCCGCCGCTCCTGCGGCAAGCGTGGAGGCGCCGCCCGCTCCTGTTGCTCAGGCTGCACCAACTGCACTCTCCCATGCACACCGTTGGCGAATCTCGTTCCGTCCGTTCCCGCAACTCTTCGTGCATGGCAACGATCCGTTGCGAATGCTGCGGGAGCTCGCAGCTCTGGGTCAGCTGCACGTACGGACCGATACCGACAGCCTTGCGAGCCTCGCGGATCTGGATACAGAGGCTTGCCTGCTCGCCTGGGAGATCACGCTCGATACCGACGCAGACGAGGCAGTGCTGAAAGAAATCTTCGATTGGGCCGAGGGCGATTGCGAGCTCGACATCCAGGATGAAGCGCCAGGCGCGATCGTTATGGAAACCTCGCCTGAGCCTGCCCCTGCGCCTGTCGAAGTCGTCGTCGAGATGCCCGTCGTGCAGACCGCGCCACCGGCTCCGGCAGAGGCGGCGGAAGCGCCGGCGCCCGCGACCAAGCGCGCCAACCTGTCGCTCGCCTCGAGCAGCGACCATGTAGAAGCGCCGAAGCCCAATGTGGGCGATGCCGCTTCGATTCGCGTCAGCACGGAGAAAATCGACGAGCTGATGAACACCGTCGGCGAGCTCGTGATTACGCAATCGATGCTGAGCCAGCTCGGCACTCGCATCGAAGGTCCGGTGGCCGAACAGCTGCGCTCAGGTCTCGCCCAGCTCGAGCGCAACATGCGAGAGCTGCAAGAGAGCGTCATGCGCGTGCGCATGTTGCCGATCAGTTTCGTGTTCAGCCGCTTTCCGCGCATGGTGCGCGACTTGAGCGGCCGCTTGAACAAACAGGTGGAGCTGAAAGTCTCCGGCGAGCAGACCGAGCTCGACAAGACGGTGCTCGAGAAGATCGGCGATCCGCTCGTGCATCTCGTGCGCAACAGCGTCGATCACGGTATCGAAATGCCCGATGTGCGTAGCGCCGCCGGCAAGAACCCCATGGGCACGGTGCACCTCGAGGCCTATCACAAGGGCGGTTCGATCACCGTCGAAGTCGGCGACGACGGCGGTGGCCTGAACAAGGACCGCATCCTGGCCAAAGCGCGTGAACGCGGGCTCATCGGCCAGAACGACACGCTGACGGATGAGGCCATCTACGAGCTCATTTTCATGGCCGGTTTCTCGACTGCCGATCAGACGACCGACATTTCCGGTCGCGGCGTCGGCATGGACGTCGTGCGCCGGAACATCAAGGAACTCGGCGGCACGATCGAAGTGCGTTCGGAACGCGGCAAGGGCTCGCGTTTCATCATCACGTTGCCGCTGACGCTCGCGATCGTAGACGGCCAATCCGTCAACGTTGGCGGCGAAACGTACATCGTGCCGCTCACGACGATCATCGAATCGCTCCAGTTGAAACCCGGCATGGTCAACCGTGTCGCGGGGCAGGGCGAGGTGTTCTGGTTCCGCGACGGGTATGTGCCGATCGTGCGCGTGCACGAAGTGTTCGGCAGCGAGCCGCGCGCGAAGCAGCTCCACGAGGGCTTGATCATGGTCGTCGAAGGCGAAGGCCGGCGCTGCGGATTGTTCGTCGACGATCTGCTCGGTCAGCAGCAAGTAGTCATCAAGTCTCTGGAAACGAATTTCCGTCGAGTAGACGGCGTGTCCGGCGCCACCATCCTGGGCGATGGCGCCGTGGCGTTGATTCTCGACGTGCCCGGATTGATTCGTGTCGCGACTCAACGCGCGGCAGCCTGATAACCAAATCATCGATCGAAAACTAACGACTTAAGGACCGGAGCCATGAACTTTTCGAACTGGAGTGTGAAGGCGCGCCTGTTTGCGACCTTGACGCTGTTGGGAGTGGTAGCCGTTTCGATCGGGGCGGTGGGCCTCGCAGGCACCAAAAAATCGAACGCCGGCCTGGATGGGCTGTTCTCCTCGCGCATGCTGCCGACCGGCTGGGTCGGCGAGATCAACCGCGGCATGCGCGAAGTGTTGGAGAAGTCCGAAACAGTGATCATTCGACAGGATCCGGCCGCCGTCGTCGGCGTAGCGGATGCGGTGCGCGAGAAGGAAGGCGCCGTCAAAGAACTGCTGAGCAAGATCAAAGCCGCGGACGTGACCGAGGAAGAGCGTCGCATGGCTGAGGAGTTCGCCGTGCATACGACGAACTCGTTCTCGGCGATGAACGAATCGATGGCGTTGGCACGGGGCGGCACCTTCGACAAGGCCGAGAGCCTTCTGCTCGAGAAGGGCCGACCCGAGTACGAAGCCGCACTGCGCAGCGGCGATGCCTTGCTGGCGGCGCAGATTTCGGTCGCGCAGAAGATGCGCGATGAGGCCGCGAGCCATTTCAAGCGCAGCACTGCAATTATCTTCGGCACCATGCTGGTCGGCCTGCTGGCGGCCGGTGCGCTCGGCATGATCCTGGTGCGCTCGATCGTCTCTGCGCTGAACACGGCGGTGGGTATCGCCGACCGCATTGCGAGCGGCCACATCGGCAACGACGTCGTGGTCACCGGCGATGACGAGCCGGGCCGCCTGCTCGCATCGCTCAAGCGCATGGATGCGAAGCTGGTTGAGATCGTCGCGAGCGTCCGTGCGAGCGCCGCCGCGCCGCCCGGGTTGTGGGCTCCGTCTAC
>CBJNAT010000573.1:0-2914 GCA_966434585.1 uncultured Gammaproteobacteria bacterium
CGTTGATCAGCAAGCGCGGTTTGCGCTTGAGGAATTGCGTGACAGTGGCGGAGGGTTCGGGTTGATTCGGAATCGTTGCAACAGAAGCGTTCACTTGGGATCTCCTTCAATGCGTCGCGGCCGCGGGCATACCAACAGCCGGCCGCTTCATCAAGAACAGCACCGCGGCTCCGACGAAGCACGACGCTGCTAGAAAATAGAACGTGCCGCCATAGCCGTGGCCTTGGTCATAGAGGCGGCCGGCGACGATCGGCGCGATGGCGGCCACGCTCGTATTAATGGCCACGGCCACGCCGGACAGCGATGCGAACACGCGCGTACCGAAATAGTTGCTCAGCGTTGCCATCAAACACACGATGCCCCCGCCGAAGCCGATGCCGAGACAGGTGGCGAAGATAACGATGCGCGTCATCGTGTGTGCTTCAACGACGACCGCGAGACCCATGCCGAACAACGCCGTGAAAATGGCCCACAAGTAGCGCGGGTCCAGCCGATCGCCGACGGCTGCGATGATACCTTTGGCGATGAGACCGCTGATCGTGAGAAGGCTCAACGACCATGCTGCAACGGTGGGCGAGTGCCCGAGATCCTTCAAGTGCACCACACCGTGCGCGAGGTACAACGTGTAACCGGCACCGCCGCCGACGATGGCGAATAGCAGCATCCAATACGCGGGTGTGCGCAGCGCCTGTGCGGTGGACCATTCGTCGCTCGTGACGAACTTCGGCTTGCTGATCACGGCCGCAGTCGCTCCAGCTGGGGAGGTAGGCCGCGCGCCATCCGGCAACTGTCCCAATGTCGCCGGCGTTTCCTTCACGAGCGGCAACAGCAGTAGCACGAGCGTCGAGAGTGCTGCGAGCAGCCACCATCCCATTCGCCAATCGCCCGTCCCGAGGATCACCTTGTTCAGCAGTGGCGCGGCACACGAGCCGCCGATCGCGCCTGCCGAGTACAGCAGCGCCAACGCGAGCGAGCGATGTTTGACGAACCATTGCGCGACGCTGGTCTGTGTCGCGAGCGCACCACCCGCACCCACGCCGACGCCGCCGAGCACACCGAATGCGAGGCTCGCCGCGAGGCCGCTCGTGACGACGGTGGCCATGAGTACTGCACCCGCGATGATGCACAGCGTGCCCATGATGAGCGTCTTGCGCACGCCGAACCGATTGATGCACAGCGCTACGAGCGGTCCTGGTAAACCCGTCATCAACATGTACACCGAAAACATGCCGCCAAGCGTCTGACGATCGAAACCCAGTTGCAGCGCCATTGCCGCGTTCATGACGCTCGAGCCATACACCGGAAAGCCCAAGTTCACGAACAGCACGAGCCACAGTACCGCCAGCAGTTGCCAACCGTAGAAGCGCGGGGTGGCGAGTGCGGGCGTGTCACAGACTTGTGGTTGAGGTGTGGCCACGGCGCGATTGTGGCCCAGGGCGATTGCGAATCTATCGACTAGGAGTGAAAAGAAAGGCGGCTGAGAGGGACGTTGGAGAGAGGGGCCTGGGGTCTGGGACCTGAGACCTGAGACCTGAGACCTGGGGAAGAGGCGGTCAATGTCTTCCTCTGGCCCAGGCCCCACGCCCCACGCCCGTTCCTCAATCCTTCACCCTCTCCGCCGCCGCCCGCTTGATGATCCCGCGGCGATACTCCTCGAACGCCGCTCGCTTGGGCGGCACTTGCTGATCGCGCGGGAAGGCGGCGTCGAGCATCTGATAGATCTCGCGCACTTCGTCGCGAAATTCCGCATGCGTGAGGATATAGGGCGCATTGTTGCGAATGCCTTCGACCACCATACCGGCCAGTTCCACCGGATCCATGGCGTTCGCGAGCATCTCCTCGATTGTCTTTTGCGTATTCGGATCGCGCTTCTTGCTCACATCGATGATGCGCGACCGTGTGCCGCCCGGGCACAGACACGACACCCCGATGCCATGATGGGCAATGCTGATGCGCAGCGACTCGGTGAAGCCGCGCACTGCGTACTTCGCCGTCATGTATGCACCGAGTCCCGGCAAGGGATTCGGGACAATGGCCGCCATCGATGCAGTGTTCACCACATGCCCGCCTTCGCCGTGCCCGATGATGAGGGGCAGGATGATCTTCACACCATTGACGACGCCGCCGAGGTTGACGCGCATGGCGGCCTCCCACTCTTCGAAATCGGGATCTTCAGCATTCCCCCCACCGCCCACGCCGGCGTTGTTGCACAACACGTGGATCTTCCCGAACGCCTGGATCGCTTCAGCCGCCGCCGCTCGCACCTGCTCGCGATCGCTCACATCCGCCTGGATGACGCGCACGGCGGGATTAAGCGCATACATCTCACGCGCTTCCGCGACGTGCGCCGGATTGTAGTCGACGACGGCGACCTTCATGCCTTCCTTCAGAAAGGTCTGCACCATACCGTAGCCGATGCCGCTCGCACCGCCCGTGACGAAAGCCACGCGTCCCGCAAAGATCTTCATCGTCGATTCCCCCTTCAAACAGACGCGACGTTCAGCGCGCCTCGCCCGTGAACGTGCGGAGCGCTGGATTGGTCTTGTTGGGCATGGCAAGCGCAGCCTTCACGCCCGGGCGTGAATTCATGCGAGCGAGCCACTCCATCATGCGTGGCGCGCGGTGCTCGACCCGCATCTCGGGAAACAGGCGCTGCACTGACATGCCGCAGTACGAATAGAAGTTGATGTCGGCCAGGGTGTACATATCGCCCGCCAACCATTGCGTTTGCGCAAGCTGCTTCTCGACCTTGTCGACCGCAGCCTCGATTTTGCGAGTGGCGTTCGCGAGATCGGCTTCGCTGAAGCCGGAGCGCGCCGTGCGCCATTTTTCTCGTTGCTCGTGCAACGGAATGCGTGCGACCAGCTTCTCGAACTCACCGCCCTCGATCGAACGCGCGATCACGCTCACCATG
>CBJNAT010000574.1:0-2911 GCA_966434585.1 uncultured Gammaproteobacteria bacterium
GGTCGGCGCTGGCTGACATTGAATCAAACCAGCGAGGATGCCCACCGCTTCGTAGGCGCGGCGGCCTTGCACTTGTACAAGATCGACCTCGCGGCCGAGCACTTCAAGGCGCTGATCGAGTCGTCCTTCATCAGCCCGAAAGCCGGTTTCTTGCAGCTGCTGCCGCAGATCATCGGCGAGAGCTCGGCGAGTGCGGCGCTCGCGGTGCTGCAGAAGGTGGCGGTGGATTATCCGGACGTTGCCGAAGCTCACTTCTCGGTCGCACAGGCGGCGGTGGAAGCGGACCACTTTGCGTTGGCTCTGGAGCATGCGCGGCGTGCACAGGAATTAGCGCCTTACTGGACACCCGCCAGCATGTTGCTCGCCCGTGTGCAGGTCATGCTCAAGCAGCCGGACGAGGGACTTGCAATCGCGCAAAAGGTCGTCGAGCAGAATCCGCAAGGTCCCGATCAGCTCGAGTACGCCGTGCTGCAAATCGCTGCGGGCAAGGAGGAGGAAGGTCGCAAGGCGCTGCAGGCGATGGCCGAGCAGGAAGGCCGCACACAGGCGGCGGCCCAACGTGCACTCGCCCTCATCGAGTATCAATCCGGTCAACATGAAGCGGCCGCACAGCGCTTCAACGCGCTGCTGACGAGCGGCCGGTTCGTATACGAATCACAGTTTCATCTGGGCGCGATGGCCGAAATGCGCCAGGACATCCCCGAGGCGATACAGGCCTACGACCGCGTCACCGCGGGTGAATTCGCCATGGGGGCACAGACGCGCGCCGCTCGCTTGAAAGCGCGTGACGGCGGCATGGTCGCAGCGCTCGCCTCGCTCGAGCAGTTCGGCAGCAATCGGCCGCAGTACACGATTCAGATCCTGCAAGCTAAAGCCAACTTGCAGGACGAGTTGGGCGACCCCAAAGCGGCCCTCGCCACGCTCGATGCCGGTCTACGCGACTATCCCGATTCCGTCGAGCTGCGTTTGGCGAAGATCTTCCTGCTCGAATCGCAGAACAAGGTCGCCGATGCGGTGGACCAACTGCGATTGCTCCTGAAGGATCGCCCCGATGATCCGTCCGTGCTGAACGCGCTTGGCTACACACTGGTCGATCGCACGCGACATGAAAAGGAAGGCTTACAGCTGATCGAGCGTGCTCTGGCCATGACACCCGACAATGGTGCGGTGCTCGATAGCATGGGCTGGGCACTTCACAAGGTAGGTCGCCATCAGGAAGCGCTCGAGCTGCTGCAGCGCGCCCGGCAACGTGTACAGGACGGTGAAATCGAGTTTCACTTGGGTGAGGTGCTTGCTGCACTGGGTCGCAAAGACGAGGCGCAGCAGGTGTGGCAGGCAGCCGCCGAGCGGTTTCCCGACAACGAGGACCTCAAAGAGCGGCTGCGCAAGACCCGCTGAAAGCTCCGCTCATGAGTTGCAGATCGGTATTGGTCGTTGGCGCGCTCATCGCGCTGACGGGCTGCGCGACACCGACGCCCCGAGTGTCGGCGCCGATCGAGGATCTCGCCACGCTCGCGCATTGGCAGGCCAACGGGCGTATTGCCGTCGCGGGTGCGCAGGGGGGTGGTTCCGGAAGCTTCCAATGGCAACAAGCGCGTGCCGATTCCGAGATCGCCATTCGGGGGCCGATCGGTGTCGGCAGTTTGCGTGTGCAGCTCGATGCCGAGCATCCCGACCGCATGCACCTGCAACTCGGAGACGGCCGCGAATTGCATTCGGAGGCTGCATGGGCCGAGCTCGAAGCCCGATTGGGCGCACCCGTGCCCGCAGCCAATCTGCGTTATTGGCTGTTGGGATTGGCGGCGCCGGGCGCCCACGAATGGCTGGAACGAGACGAGCACAGCGCGGTTTTGCTGCAGGACGGGTGGCGCATCGAGTTTCTCGAATACACCGTCGTCAATGGCCAACGCACGCCGAGTCGCATGAACGCGACCCACGGCCCGGCGCGTATTCGGTTGGTCATCCAGAAATGGCGGCTCGGCCATGAACAGTCGGGGTGAGCGGCTAGGGCGCGAGGAACCGTGGCCCGCGCCTGCCAAACTGAATCTCTGCCTCAACATCGTGGGTCGACGCGCCGACGGCTACCACCTGCTCCAGTCGGCGATGCAGTTCATCACCCTGAGCGATGAGCTCCGGTTCTATCGCCGAGCTCCAGGGCAATTCGAACGTATAGCCGGCCCTGCCGATGTGCCGCCCGAGGCGGATTTGACCGTACGAGCGGCGCGGCTGCTGGCCGAGCACGCGCACGTCGCAGAAGGTGTCGCAGTCGAGCTGACGAAACGCATTCCCATGCAGGCGGGCCTTGGCGGAGGCAGTTCGGATGCCGCAACGGTGTTGCTCGCGCTCAATCAGTTGTGGGAGCTAGGTCTGACCAGCGAGGCGCTGGCGGAACTCGGATTGCGCGTCGGCGCCGACGTGCCGTTCTTCGTGCACGGCCACGCGGCGTGGATCGAAGGAATCGGGGAGCAGCTCACATTCTGCGACTTGCCAACGCCTTGGTATGTCGTGATCAAACCGCAGAGCGCGGTGAGCACCGCTGAAATCTTTCATGCACCTGAATTGACACGTAATTCCCCCGTCACGACAATACGCGCCTTTCTTGCGGGGGGTAGCCGCAACGACTGCACCTCCACCGTGCGGCGACGCTATCCCGAAGTTGCCGAAAGCCTCGATTGGTTGAGCCAATTTGCCGATGCCCGGCTGACGGGCACCGGCTCCTGCATCTTCGCCGCCGTGCCGCGCGAGACGGCGGGGCGCGAGATCGTGGCTCGGCTGCCGCCTCACTGGCGCGGCTTTATTGTGCAGGGGCTGAATCGGTCGCCGCTCATCGCGCGAGTGGCGCTGGAACGCGGCAAGTAGCGCAAGTGAATCTGGATTCGTTGGGGCGTCGCCAAGTGGTAAGGCAGCGGGT
>CBJNAT010000575.1:0-2907 GCA_966434585.1 uncultured Gammaproteobacteria bacterium
GAGTTCGAGCCGTGCGAGCCCGTCGGAGTCCACCTCGAACGTCGGCTCGCGCGGGCCTGTCGCTACCAGCTGGTTCTCCGTGAGCTGATCGACTTCCCACTGCGAGCGGTACGGCGCTTCGATGCTCCACGCGCCGAGTGTCCCCGGTCTAGCAGGCTTGCCATACGCGTCGAAGAGCTTGAGTGCAACCACGGGATTGCGTTGGCCGTCCGCGGTCAACAGCGATGCCTCGCGCACGAACTCGGCCCGTACCGCACCTCCGGCGTAGTGCACGCGGCGCGTGAGCCGCGCCACTTCTCGACCTTGCTCGTCGCGCACGAGGGCGAGCAACTCGTTATCGCCGTCGGTGAGATCGAGACCGCGCCAGCGACTGACGGCCACCGTACGTGCCTTGTTGAATTCGGCGCCATCGAAGTTGAGCGGGCTCACGGGATGGCCGTTGAGTGACAGCTCGATCGCTTGGTTTGCCGTGTGTTGCAGAGCGACCTTGAGACTGGGGATGGACAACAGTGCGTCTTCGTTCGGGCTCAGCCAAGCCAACTTGGGTTCCAGCGTTTCGATGTCGGTAGCGACGTCCTGAACCAATCTCTTGCGTTCCGATTTCGTCGCACCCGGGTGTTCGTCGACCGCGAGCGGTTGCATCGTCTCGACGGGAGCCGAGTCCGCGCTGGCTGTGCGCACCATCAGCGTGCCCGCCGAGCGCACACGCAAGCCCTCCACGAACACCTCGACGTTCTGCTCGCCATCGTGCAGTTCGACTCGATCTGCCGCGAGGCGCAGCCGCTCGCGCAGATGGGCTGCGATGGTCGTCGCACGCGCACTCGGGCCCGTGATTTTCAACCTCAGACTGCCCAGCGGCTGCCACTGGCTCGCAATGTGCTCGAGCTGTTCGCGCACCGCTGCGCTCAGCGCGTCGCTCTTCTCGCTCGGGTTACTCATGAGATAGGACGCACTCTCGTACTGCATCTCGCCGCGCAATGCGACGTTCTCGATCGGCGCCGTGCGCTGCGTCTGCTGTCCGCCCCCATCGAACATCGCGACCGCTTTCACTGTCAGCAGGCCGGACGCACTCGCCGTAGTGCGCGTATGGAACTCCATGGACGTACTGCTGCCCGCAGCCCTCCTCTGCAGATCGAAGGTGAGCACGTTGGCGTTGATGGCCGGATCAGGATGGGGAGCACCGTCCACGAGCGTCGAGCCGCTCGCGTACGTGAGACCTTCTGGCAACATCACGAGCACACGAGTGTGCTCGGTGGCGAGGGACTCCACGTGCAGCACGGCGAGATGCCTCAGCGCGCTGGGATTCAGCAACGCGGTTTGCAGCTGTAGCCGCACACTGCCGTTCGGCGGGCGTCTCGGCTGCAGAGTGAAATCCGCGCGCCACAGCGCACCGCCGCGCAGATCGACGAACTGCGAGTACTCACGGCCAGCGAACGCCACGCGATTCCCACATGATGCGAGCTCATGCGTGGGCGGAATCGTGACCGTGTCGAGTTGGACCACGTGCGTGCCGGGCTTCACATCTTCGAAGTGGTACTTGCCGTCTTGGTCGGTCACCGCATAACGGCCGTCTTCCATATAGATGCGCACCCCAGGCACGCCCGGTTGTCGATCGGCAGCTTGATCGCAGGAACCGCTCGTAACACGTCCCGCGAGGAAGCCCCGATCGCGGAACAGCTCTTCACGCAGCTGCACGATCGCTTGCGCGGTATTCGATTGCGTACCGTCATCGCCAATCGCTTGTGCCGCATTGACGATTTGATTGCCCTTCGCCGCGACCGTCACCTCAGCGATGTAGCGGATCGTCGTGTGTTGTCCGGCCGCCAATTCGTTGAGCATGAACGTCAACGTGCGACCGTCGCTGCCGATCGCCGGATCGGGCACTCGCTCAGTGCCGATGCGTGCAGACCCGGGGGCAAAGCGCAGACCGACGGGCAAGGTATCCATGAGTCGCACGCTCGCAAATGCACCTTGTGTGGACGCATTCTCGACCGTCACGCGATATTCGATGAAGTCACCGACGGCGGCCACCGTCGTCGTCGTGGCCTTCTGCACGAACAGCTGCGTCGGTGCCGCATCGGACGGCACATCGATCGCCACGCTCGGGCCAGCAGGCACGCTGAAGCTAGCGCCGTAGGACGCGGTGCTCAGCCGATAGGGCGCGCCGGGAATGGTCGTCAGCGCATCCATCGTGGCGGTCGAAGGGAAGCTGTGCCCGCGCGGCGGTGTGACTTCGAGCTTGTAGTTGCCTGCCGCGACGAGCGGAAAACGGAAGACGCCCGCTGGGAAGTTGTAAACGGTCCCGCCCGAGTCGGTGGCGGGCGCACCTGTGACGATCTCAGCGGGATACGAGCTGGTGCCGTCATCGCCATACACCACGGCGTTTGCACCGCTCGCCGCATTCACGAGGCGAACGCGGGCACCGTTGAGCGGCGCACCGGTTCGCGAGTCGAAGACGACACCGAATGGATCGACGAGCGCACTGGCCTGCACGCGGTCGTCGGGATCCTCGGCATCGACATAGAACGATTCGACGCTGCTGTTGCGCTCGACTTGCAGCACGCAATCGGCTGCGTTTGCCGCGGCTGCGTTCGTTTGAATGTAGCCGACGAAGCGGCCGCTATCGGGGGCCGTCTCGGATAGGCGCAACGTTTCGACATCGCCGTTCGCGCTGCGCACGCGCACATCGATCGTATCGATGAGGCTGCTGTCGACGTTTTGATCGGCGTCGTTGACTTGAACGAACAGCGCTTCGCCGCCGTGCACGACGGTTGCACTCGACAACTCGAGCGGCTGGAGCGGATCTTTCGGAGCGCCATTGGCGAGACGTGGCGCGCTGAGCGACTGGAAGGTGCCACCGCGCGAGCACTGTGTTGGACCCGCCTTCTGCTGGACGGTCGAGCTGCT
>CBJNAT010000576.1:0-2907 GCA_966434585.1 uncultured Gammaproteobacteria bacterium
TCGCTTCATCGGCAATGGCGAGCCACGCACGCGGGTACTTCGACCGAACGAGTGCCAGCACGTTCTCGGCCTGAGCCCGCGAGGCGAACGGACCTACGCGCAAGCGATACCAGCGCCGACCATCCACTAACAGTTCCGACACATAGGGTTGCACGTGTGTGAGCGCCTGCGCCGCCTGCAGATCCTCGGGACTGAACGGTGCCTGTGCCGAATCGAGATTCACCGCATATGAGGAGGAATCGACTCCATCGTTGATGAACACGCGTGACTGTGACTGTGGGCGCAGCAGACGAATGCGAATGCCCTGCTGATCGGCGCTCGGCGCAAGCACGAAGCTTTCCTGCTTCTTCAGGTCGATCTGCAGCACGAGTTCCTGGGCGAACATCTGCTCCAGGGTGATGCCGCTGACGATGGTCGGATCGACGACCGACGCACGCTCTGGCGCGACGATGCCAGCACCCACCAACGCACAGTCCGGCATCGGTGCAAGTCTCACGCGCAACTGCTTGCCGCTCGAGGCCGGATCATGGCCGAGGTATCGCAAGCGACAGCCAAACTGCACGACGATATCGACGTGATTGTCGGCAACGTTCACGTCGGTGGCATCGAGCAGACGCCCACGCTCCTGCCCCACTGCAAGCTGAATGAATGCTGCCCAGAGCAGCAGCAAGCAACCGAACAGGCAAGACGGCCGGCGCATATCAGAAGTCGGAGCCATTCACGCGATGCTCCGGTCCCGGTCGCGAGCGTGAGATGGTGGTGAGCGTGGCGTCCGTATAGACGTGGCAGGCGCCCGAGCAGTTGCGCAGCTCACTGACCGTGTAGCGCGTGTTCGTGTTGTTGATCTTGGTGTGCGGCCCGGATTCGAAATCGCCTGCATGGCAGCCCGCGCAGTTGGGACGATAAGCAGGGCTCGTCCACGTCGCCTGGTCGGTATTCGTGGTGTGACAGGCAGTACACGTCAGTGCGCGACGATGATCGCCGGGATACTCGGGCGAGGTGTGACGGAAAGTCAGCGGTGTCCACGCCGTCGTCGAGTGACAGTCGATGCACTCACGCTGCGTGCTCATGTGGCCGACGTTCTTGCCCGTCGCGCTCGAGCCGTTGTGACAGCTATTACACCCGGTCGTCACCCCATTGTGATCGAAACCCGCCGGTGTCCACGCGATCCTGCTGTGGCACACGTCGCACTCGGCCGTCGTCGACACGTGATTCATCGGTTTGCCGGTTGCGCGCGTGCCGTTGTGACACGTCGAACACGTGCCAGCGGTGACGCCCGCGTGATCGAACCGTGCGGGAGTCCATGCGGTCGTGCTGTGGCAGCTCTCGCAAGTGTTATCGCTCGCGATGTGATCCGGTGTCTTGCCGCGCGCGGTCGTGCCGTTGTGGCACGAATAACAGGTGCCCAGCACTTGCGTGTGATCGACACGGGTCGCCGGCTGCCAGACGCTCGTCGAGTGGCACGCCTCACACATCATCGTGCTCGCGATGTGCATCGCGCCCTTGCCAGTGGCGAGCGTGCCGTTGTGACAAGTGCCGCACGAGCCGGTCACTTGCATGTGATCGACGCGAGTCGCCGGCTGCCAGGCTGTGACCGAGTGACAGGACTCGCACATCGTCGAGCTCGCGATATGCGCAGCACTCTTGCCGGTAGCCGTGGTGCCGTTGTGGCACGACGCGCACGTGCCCTGCACCTGCGTGTGATCCACGCGCGTCACGGGGTCCCAATGGCTCGTCGAATGGCAGGTCTCGCACACGTTCGTGCTCGCGATGTGCCGCGAGCCCTTGCCGCTCGCACGTTGCCCGTTGTGACAGCTGAAGCAGTTGTCGACGATGCCGGTGTGATCCATGCGGTTGGCCGTCCACGAGAAGGTCGTATGGCATGTATCGCAGGCCGCAGTCGTTGCGATGTGACCGGAGGGCATGCCCGTCGCCTGGACGTTGTTGTGGCAGCCGGCGCAGGAGCCACGCACCTGCATGTGATCGAAACGCGGCGCGGGCGACCACGCAGCCAGCGAATGGCAATCGCCGCATTGATCCGTGCTGACGACGTGATTCGCGGGCTTGGTTGTGGCGGCAATGCGGGCGCCTGGCATGTGGCAGCCACGACAGTCGCGCGGGCTGCCCTTGAAGACCGCATTCACATGGCAGGACTCGCACGGCACGTCACGATGTGCCCCGAGGAGCTCGAAGCCAGTCGTCGTATGATCGAACCGCTGCCGATTCGGTTGTCGGGGCGCCGCATCCACCTGCGCACCGGTCCAGATCAGTCCGACGAGAATGACGAGAGCCACGAGAACGGCGCCCGCAGCGAGTCTGCGTTCATTGCCAATCATCGCTCACCTCCCCCAATCGCACCCGAGTGCCGCCGCCGCGCACCGCGGAACGTGTCCGTGCCATGGCATTGCTGACATTGCCGGCCGAACTGGCCGAGATGGATATCGTTCTTCTGATGGCACGAGGCGCAATCCGTCGCGAGCTTTACCTCGCTCGGCGGCTTGCGGTGACACGTCGCGCATTGCAGCTTGGAATGCGCCCCGGTCAGTGCAAAGTGCGTCTGCTTGCCATGATCGAACTCCCAAATGTCCCAGCCATTCGGGGAGTGGCAGCTCGCGCAGTCCTTGCCCAACGTGCCCTTGTGCACGTCGCGATCGCGATGACACGTCAGGCAATCGCTCGCGGTCTTGTTGAAGCGATGATCGACGTGACAGCTCGAGCACGGCGCCACGACGTGCAGGCCCACCAACGGGAAGCGCGTGAGATCGTGGTCGAAACCGAGCACAGGCTTCCAAGCTGTGGATGCATGACAGCTCTCGCATTGCTGTCCCGCGGAGCCCTTGTGCACGTCGTTCGCGCGGTGACAACCCACGCAAGTTTTCGGCAGCGGTGTTTGCTTGATGCCGATGG
>CBJNAT010000577.1:0-2905 GCA_966434585.1 uncultured Gammaproteobacteria bacterium
GGGTGAGGCCTCACCGATGGCAGGCCTCGTTGCGGACGGCTCCATCTGCTGTAGATATTTCTCCACGAGTGCCAGCGTTTCGGCGTGGCCTCCCGAGACACCCAGCGCGATCTCGATCACGAGGGTGCGCGCAATGCTCGTCATCAACAACGAGCCCACCAGGGCGGGCAGCTCGCTCTGCTCGCAGTTGCACCGAGCGAACGCTTGCGCCAGCGCTTCGGCTTGCATCTTGCGTATGGCATCGGTGTGCTGCGCAATCTCGGCACGAATGGCCTTGCGGTGATTCGCCAGCGCAATGAATTCGAGGATCAGCGCCGTTCCTTCGGAATTCGTATTCAGCGCCCATATCGCATGCAGCGGCTGCGGCGACTCGAGTGCCTGGCGGTAGTGCTCCAGATTGCGTGCGACCCGATCCTTGAAGAGCGCAACGAACAGCTCATCCATCGTTCGGAAATAGTAGTGAACGAGCTGAGGCTTCAAGCCGGCCTTGGCCGCAATTCGGCGCGACGTCACCGCCGCATAACCCTCCTCCCGCATCAGCTGCTCGGCCGCATCGAGCAATGCCGCACGGGTCTTGGAGTTCTCCAGACCGAATCTCCGGGCCGTAGGCATTGGTTGCCTCCAGAAACGCCCTGCTCCGAAGAATACGCACAAGCAGCGGCGCCCGGCAGCGCGCCCTGCTGAGCTGCTTTGCGCGAACCGCTATACGCTGGACGGCATCTCAGCGCAGCAAGGTCGGGTTGTTTTGCCACACCCACCCCGTGAGCGCGGTCGCGAAGCTCACCCATGCGAGGTACGGCAACAGCAACACGGCGGCAAGCCGACGATATCGCGCAAACTGATACATCGTCGCGGCGATCAGCAGCGCCAGCAGCCCCGCATCGAAGAACGCCAGGGCGCCTCGACGCCATACGAAGAACAACCATGACCAGAGTGCGTTGGCGACGAGCTGCCCGACGTACAACGACAACGCGTTGCGAGTACCAGCGCCTTCGCGCCAGACGAGCCACGCGGCGAGCGCCATGAGAACGTAGAGCGTCGTCCAGACCGGACCGAAGACCCATCCAGGCGGTGCCCATGCCGGACGTTGCAGCTGAGCATAGAACGAGGGGGCATCGTCGGACGCGATCGCGCCAATGGCTGCCACCAGGATCGAGAGCGCAAGCCAACCGAGCAGTCCGATGATGGGGTTACGAACGGGACGGCTCTGTCGCGGTGATTCGTCCATAAGTGGTAACGCTGACGAACGCCATTGGGTTGCGCCAGAAGAATACGCCCGAGTTCGTGTTCAGCGCTGCATCTCGTCGAGGATGCAGCGATTGCGGCCAGCGGCTTTCGCCAGGTACAGCGCCTTATCCGCACGGTCGAAAGCACTTGCAGCGGTATCGCCGGTCCGCAACATCGTGGCGCCGCTCGATGCGGTGACCTGCAGCGGGGTGCCGTTCGAATGCAGTTTCAACTGCGCGATGCCGAGCCGCATCTCATCCAGGATGCGTACCACAGCCTCGGGCTGCGCGCCGCACAGGATCATGACGAACTCCTCGCCACCATAGCGACCGAAAAAATCGGTGCTGCGGATGCGGCCGCCGCGGCTCTCCGCAACCACACGGAGCACACGGTCACCAGCGCGATGTCCGTAGGTGTCGTTGAAGCGCTTGAAGTGATCGACGTCCCACACGGCGAGGCACGTCGGTTGTTTGAAACGCTCGAACCGCGGCAGCTCTTCCTGCATGCGCTTCTCGTAGGCCATACGATTGGGGACCCGCGTCAAGCGATCGATCGTTGCGAGCCGCTGTTCATCCGCGAGCTGCACGCGTAGCTGCTTTGTCTGCGCTTCGAGCTCCGCTACTCGCGCCTGCATGCGCTGCGTACGTGCCTGCATTGCGCTCGTCAGGCTCGCTTCGCGCTCACGGAAGTCCTTCAGGTGATGACCGATAGCATCGAGGCGCGTTCGCACTTGCACACGCAGCTGCATGAGCTCGACCGCCGACTCGACGCTCTCGCCCATCGCACGCATCTCGCCGACGAGCTGTGTACTCAAGGTATCGCTGCTCGCCTGCTGCTCTGCCTGACTGCGCCGCTGTGCGACCACGTACTGACCGATTTCGTCGAGCCTGCCGACCATCTGATTCAGCAACGCCTCGAGATCCTGTTTGTCGCGTTCGATGCGCTTGATCCTCCTGCCTACGAGCTGCGCCAGCCGCTCGAGTGTGTCGGGCAGCTCCTCGAACACGAGTGACCGACTCAACCTCGCATCGATGCCATCAGCTTGCGAAAGCAGCTCTGGATCGCGGCGCAACTCTGCGAGCAGTCTCGCGAGCACGGTGCGCAGCTGCACATCGTCCATCGCAGGCTTCACGGCCTGCGTTGCAGGAGGCGATGCCACGGCGGGTTCAGGCGCAACGGTCTGGTCGAGTGCGTTGATCGCCATCGTGAGACTGGAAGTGATCTTCTCAAGTTCATCAGCCGCGCTGTCCCGACGCAGCACGCTCTGCAGGTGTTTGATCTCGGAATCGAGTTGTCCCGACTGGCCGAGCGAGGCAACGCACAAGCGCCCGGCCAAGCGTTTGAGCACACCTTCGATCGCACGGAACTGCCGTTCCTGCGTTTCCAATGTTTCCAGTGTGTCGAGATATTTGGTGCGCCAGACGTCCTTATCGGAGTTCTTAGTCGGCTGCACGATGCGCCTTGCTCGTCGGGAGAATCGTCACCGATCAGACTCGATAAGCATCGGCCGCACCAGCGACCCAGTTCTCACCTGACGCGTATCTGCAGCGCCAGGCGGAAATTGCAGGGTTCGCCTAATGCGATCTCGTGAAGCGCGTCGCACTCGCCAAGCGGCACATCAACTCGGCAAGCGAAAACGCCGGAACAGCAACACCAGCCAAACGATCAACAGAATGAA
>CBJNAT010000578.1:0-2902 GCA_966434585.1 uncultured Gammaproteobacteria bacterium
CGTACCCGGTGCGACTGCTCGATACGCTGTCGCCGCAATGGGTCAGCGAAGACACGCTGCGTAGTGAGGAGTGGATCGACACGGTCGTGAAATCAATCGATGGTTTTTGTCGCCGCTGATGCCTGCGCCTTTGCGAGCATTCTCGTAACAGAAACGCCGCTTTTCGAAGTTCGTGGCTGCTGCTTAATCGCCTGCGCCTCAATAGGCTGACTCAGAGCTTCAGTGAGTGCGTTGCCATGACCGAAGAAATCGCAAGAGTCTCGAGCGTGTTCGCCAACGAGAACCACGGGCGCCCCGTTCATCGAGCGTCCGAAGTGCCGCCGAGCTACGAGGCGATCACCCGCGAGTGGCTCACAGACGTCATATGCGCGGGACATCCGGGTGCCGAGGTCGTTTCGCATCGATTCGACGAGCGCGATGATGGGTCTTCCAACCGGCGACGAATTTTCATGGAGTACAACGCAGCAGGTCAGAAAGCAGGATTGCCGCCCACCGTTTTCTGCAAAGCAGCGGAGACGTTGAACAATCGCCTCGTGCTCGGCTTATCGCGCGCCGCTCAGACCGAGGCGAACTTCTACAACCTCGTACGCAATCGTTTGGACATCGAAGCGCCGGTCGGGATTTACGCACGTTTCGATCCCGATAACTTCGCTTCGCTGATCATGCTGCGCGATCTTGGGCCGCGCGCCGAGTTCTGCGATGAGCGCACGGTAATGACACGCGCGCGTGCAGAAGCTCAGATGCACACATTGGCAAACTTGCACTCGCGTTTTTACGCCAGCCCAGAGCTCGGCAGCTCCACCCTGCCGTTTCCAACGTGGCCAGCTTGGTGGGAGCGAATGATGGCCGCATCGACTGATTTTGCCGTCTGCTGCGACCAGGCCTTTGGCGAGTGCGAGGAGCTCATGCCTGCTCGCCTGTATGCGCGACGCGGCGAAGTCTTGGACGCCACTACAAAGTCTGTTGCACGACACCGCGAGCTGTCGCGCACGCTGATTCACTGCGATGTGCACCTGAAGAACTGGTACATCGCCGACACAGGTGCAATGGGACTCAGCGATTGGCAGATCGCTTCCGTGGGCCACTACTCCCGTGACCTGATCTACACGATCACCACAGCGCTCACCGTAGCGGACCGCCGTGCATGGGAGCAGGACTTGGTGCGTCTGTATGTCGAGCTCATGGCAGAGCGCGGCGTGTCCTGCGAGCCGCTGGCGGATATCTGGCTCAACCTGCGTCAGCAGCTGCTCACTGCGTTGGCTTTCTGGACCATCACGCTGCGGCCCGCGCGAGGCATGCCCGACATGCAACCGCTGCGAACGACGCGAGAGTTCCTGCGCCGGTTGTTGATCGCGATGGACGATCACGAGTCGCTCGATAGCTTTTCCTGAGCGCACTTTCGAAGCGGAAGAACATGAAGATCAAGGTGAATGGCGGCGCCTGCGTCGGTCAGGGCATGTGTGCGCTGTGCGCTCCGCAACTCTTCAGGCTCAGCGAAGAAGATGGCAAGTCCATCGTGATTCGCGAAGACGTACCTGCCGAACTGGAACAGCAGGCTCGTGAAGCGGCGCAGAACTGCCCTGAGCAGGCGATAGAAATCTCTGAGTGACCTCTGTTCTTGTCACCACGGGAGCCTTTTATGACGAGCGAGACTGGCACCAGAAAGTGCCCCAGTGCATTCGACCACGAGTCAGCCGCGCATGCCGGCAATTGGCCGCAAGAATTCGCGGCGATGCGCTCGACACACCCGGTTGCATGGACTGCAAGCCATGCCGGGTATTGGGTTGCGACGAGCTATGAGGCCGTCGTGGGCATGACGCGCGATGCGAAGCTCTTTTCCAGTGCGAAGCATTTTGACCCCAAAACCGGTGAGGGCAGAGGCGGCATTACGATTCCGTTCACGCCGATCCCGCGTGGACTGCCGGTCGAGTCGGACCCACCGGAGTGGGACTCCTACCGCGGTTTCATCAACCGCAGGTTCGCACCGAAGTCGGCAGAGGGCTTCCGCGCCGATGCGCGCACGTTTGCGACAGCTCTGCTCAACCGTGTGATCGAGAAGGGCGAGATGGACTTGGTCAACGACTTCACCGGGCCCGTACCCGCGATGGTGACCATGAAGCTCGTCGGGCTGCCGTTGCATGAGTGGCGGCAGTTCGCCGATCCGCTGCACGCGATGGTGTATACGCCGAAGGAAGCACCGGAATACTCGAGCGTAGTGGCGGACGTGCAGTGGATCTTTGACCGCTGCGCCGAAGAGTTCAAACGGTATTCGCGCATGGAAGAGCAAGACAATCTGTTGTCCTACTTTGCGCACCAGGAGATTGACGGTCGCAAGTTGACGCTCGAAGAGGTGCTCTCGTACTGCACCAACATCATCACGGGTGGCGTCGACACGACCACGGCGCTGACCACGCATGCGCTCACGTATCTGCACGAGCGCCCAGATGACAAGCGACGCCTGATGGCCGATCGATCGCTCATACCGTTCGCCCGCGAGGAGTTCCTGCGCTTTTTCTCGCCGATTCACTGCCTCGCCAGAAACGTTGCAGAAGATACGGAATTCAAAGGAGCGGATCTGAAGCAGGGCGATCGAGTCTTGCTGGCGTGGTCGGCGGCGAACCGAGATCCCCAGGTGTTCGAGAATCCCGATGCGATCGACATTTCCCGGCGGATCAATCGCCACGTCGCATTCGGTTCCGGCATCCACCGCTGCATCGGTTCTTCGTTCGCCCGCATGATGTTCGAGGAGATGCTGGCGCAGGTGTTCGACCGCATTCCCGAGTTCGATGTCGATTACACGCATGCGCGTCGCTATCGATCGGTGGGCACCATCAATGGTTGGGAAACTCTGCCCATCCGTTTCCCGCCCGGCGCGCGAGTCGAGTGCGCTTTGAGTCTCTAG
>CBJNAT010000579.1:0-2889 GCA_966434585.1 uncultured Gammaproteobacteria bacterium
CAGCAAAAGCACGGCAAGACCCGGAACGACCGACGCATAGAAGACGTGTCGCAATTCCATACCGGTCGTGAGTAGCGCAAACGCAAGCAGGGGACCAATAACGGCGCCGGCGTGATCCATCGAGCGATGAAACCCGTACGCCCGACCGCGACTGGCCTGCGATGTCACCCCTGCAATCATCGCGTCGCGCGGCGCTGTGCGAATGCCTTTGCCAATGCGATCGACAAATCGCAGCGCGATCACCCATGGCCACGCGATCGCCAAACCAACGAGCGGTCGTGCGATGTTCGATAGTCCATAACCGCACAGCACAAGGTTTTTCGCGCGCCAGCCACGATCCGCGAGCCAGCCACTGATGAGCTTGAGAATGCTGGCCGTCGCTTCGGCCACACCTTCGATGAGGCCGACAATTGCAGGACCTGCGCCAAGCGTGGCCGTGAGAAAGATCGGCAGGAGCGGTGTGATCATCTCGCTCGCCGCATCGTTCAGCAGCGAGACGAGGCCGAGGATGACGATGGTGCGAGGAAGGCGCATTGAGATCTGGTGACGGGTGATCAGTGACTGGTGACTGGTAAGAGAGCAGTTCTTACTGGTCACCAGTCACGAGTCACCAGTCACTAAACCACGATCTCCTTCGCTGGCTCGCGCAGATTGTAGTTGGAGCTCATCGCACGCCCGTAGGCACCGGCTGTTGCAATCAAGAGCACATCGCCTTCGGAGGTCGGCGGCAGCAAGCGTTCGCTGCCCAGCACATCGGCCGTCTCGCAGATCGGTCCGACGACATTGACGACTTCGGTGGCCGCCTCGTCGAGTCGCGAGAGGTTCACGATCTCGTGATGCGCGCCGTACAACGCCGGGCGAATGAGTGAGTTCATGCCCGTGGCGACACCGACGTAGCGCACGTCGCCCTTGCCCTTCAGCTGCGTCACTTGCGCGAGCAATACGCCAGCCTGTGCCACGAGGTACCGACCGGGTTCCATCCAGATCGAAAGCTTCGGCGCGATGTCCTTCACCTGCTGAATGACTTTCGCGAGTTCACCCAAATCGAGCTCGCTTTGACCAAGCCGCTCGGGCACACCCAAGCCACCGCCGATATCGATCGTCCGCACGTCATTGAAGCGCTCGACCAACTCGACGAGCACGCTGCCGACTTCAGCCCAGTTGCTGACATCCATGATCCCGCTGCCCGTATGCGCATGCAGACCCACGATGCGCGCGTGCGCTTTCTGCGCCAGCCGCTCGAGCTCATCCAGCTCGAACAGCGGCACACCAAACTTCGAATGCACACCGGCTGTGCGCACATGATCGTGATGCCCACGGCCGTAACCCGTATCGATGCGCACGAACACGTCCTTGCCTTCGAACAGCTCCGGCCAGGCACGCAGCGGATGCAGATTGTCGAGCGTGCAATGGATGCCTTGCGTGAGCGCCCATTCGTATTCGGCGCGCGGCGCGAAATTCGGAGTAAAGAGAATCCGCTTGCGATCGACATCCGCAATCGTCGCGTAGACATGTTCCACTTCACCGCGCGATACGCATTCGATGCCAAGCCCGAGGCCATAGAAGACCTTCAGGATCTCGGCATTCGGATTCGCCTTCATCGCATAGAAGACCTGCTCTAAGCCAGGCACGGCGAGCAACTCGCGGGCCTGCTTTTCGAGCGTCGCACGATCGTAGACGTAGGCAGCGCTCTCCTTCTGCCCGAGTTGCACCAGTTCGCTGCGCCGGCGCTGCCACCACTGCGTCTTCGCGTTGGCCTGCGTGGCCTTCGTCCCGTACAGCTGTTCCCACGTCGGCCCGAGCACTTTGTCGGTGCTCGTCTTGCGAATAGCGATGTCGTGCAGGCGTGCCACGAGTCGATCGCCCTGCTCTTCGTCGATGACGAACGTGATGTTGAGATCGTTCGCAGCCTGCGTGACGAGGTAGATCTTCTGCTCTTCGAACAGCTCGAGCGCATCGCCGAGCCGATGCAGGATCGCGCGAATGTTGCGGCCCACCAAGCTGACGGCGGCACACGGACCGAACACCTGCACTCGGCAAAGCGCACCCAAGTCATGCACCAATGCATCGAGCGTCGGCTGGTCCAGCGTATTCGCCGCCGGATCGAGCGACACCGTCACGTTCGTTTCGGACGTGCTCACGAGATCGACGGACAGCCCATGCTCCTTGAACACCTGGAAAGCGTCCGCCAGGAAGCCGACAGAGTGCCACATGCCCACGGTTTCCATCGAGACGAGCGTAATGCCCTTCTTGATCGTGACCGCCTTGACCTGAGCACCGCCGTCGCCGCCCTGCGTCGTGATGACCGTGCCTTCGAGCTTCGGTGTTTGCGTGGCGTAGACGTACAGCGGGATGCCGTACTGCTTCACGGGCATGATGCAGCGAGGATGCAGCACCTTCGCACCGCTGCTCGCGATCTCCTGCGCTTCGTCGTATTCGAGCGCGCGCAGCAGTCGGGCCGTCGGAACGGACCGCGGGTTCGCGCTGAACATGCCTGGAACATCCGTCCAGATCTCCAGGCGCTTGGCGTTCAACTTCGCTGCAAAGTAACTGCCGGACGTATCGGAGCCGCCGCGACCCAGGAGCACGGTGTCGCCTTTGTCATCGCTCGCAATGAAGCCCTGTGTGATCCACACCTTTGCACCCGCAACCCACTCCGCTTGCAGCTTCGCGTCAGGTTCGAAATTGCAGGTCGCTGACAGATAGGTCGTACGCTTGTTCGCATTGCGGCGCTGTTCCGCACGCAGCACGGTGCGCGCGTCGGCCCATTTCACGTCGAGGCCTTCCGCGGCCAGGAACGCAGCGCCCAGCCGCGTGGCCATCAACTCGCCCTGCGCCATCACGCGCGCGCGGAGCCGTTCGCTCACTTCGCCCACGAGGGCGATGCCC
>CBJNAT010000580.1:0-2885 GCA_966434585.1 uncultured Gammaproteobacteria bacterium
GATCCTGCAGCGTGTACAACACGAAGCACTCGTCGATCTGCAGCAGCAAGTCGCGGCCCGCGCGCAATTGGCCGAGCCGATCCGCAGCTTTCAGCAGCTGTACACCCTCTGGATCGAATGCGGCGAACGCGCCTATGCGCAGGCAGCGCATGATGCTGAGTTCATTCGTTTGCAGGCCGAGTTCGCCAATCGCGCGCTGCGTATGCGCAACGTGCAACGCCGTCTCGCGGAACGCATGGCGCGCGCGTTGGACTTGCCGACCCGCGGTGAAGTGAATGCGCTGCATCTGCAGGTGCGCGATCTCAAACGCAGGTTGAACGAGATGAGTACGGCCGCGGGTGCGGCGTCCCAACAAACGGCCAAGGCAAAGTCGGCGAAGAAGAGGCGCGTGTGAGTATCGATCCGGAAGCTGCACGGCGCGACGCCGAAGTTTTCGCTCAGCAGTGGGCGAAAGCGCTCGCCGCACTCGCTAGCGCAGGCGAGGTGAGCATCGGCACGGCGTCGAAGGACGAGATCTATCGCGAAGACAAAGTCGTGCTGTATCGCTATCGGCCCGCGTCGCGCGAGGAGGAGAACACGGGCGTACGCACGCCGGTCGTGATCTGTTATGCGTTGGTAAATCGCCCGTACATGATGGATCTACAGGAGGATCGCTCGCTGATTCGCCGTCTGTTGGCAGAAGGACTCGATGTGTATCTGATCGACTGGGGCTATCCCGACGGAGCCGATCGCTTCCTCGGCCTGCAGGACTACGTTTGCGGTTATCTGCATCGCTGCATCGAAGCGGCCGCGCACGATGCAGGTTGTGAACAGGTGAATGTGCTCGGTGTGTGTCAGGGCGGCACGCTGAGCTTGTGCTATGCAGCGCTGTATCCACAGCGCGTGCGCAATCTCATCACGATGGTCACCCCCGTCGACTTCCATACCGACGACAACACCTTGGCAAAGTGGGGGCGAGGCCTCGACCTGGAGACGTTGCTCGATGTGTCGGGCAATGTCCCGGGCGCGTTGCTCAACATGGCGTTCGTAGGCTTGATGCCGCTGCGCCTCACGAGTCAGAAATACATGGCTTTCCTACAGCAGGCCGATGACCCGAGCGCGGTTGCCAACTTCCTGCGCATGGAGCATTGGATCTTCGATTGCCCGGACATGCCGGGCGAAATGTTTCGTGAATTCATCACTCACCTCGTGCGCGGTAACGGCTTGATGACAGGCGAGCTCGAGATTGCGGGACGCCGCGTAGATTTGAAGAACGTAGGCATGCCGGTGTTGAATATCTACGCCACTGCCGATCACCTCGTGCCGCCGTCCGCATCGCTGCCGCTCGAGCAACTCGTGAATAGTGGCGACTACACCCTACTGCCGGTCGCTGGCGGCCACATCGGGATCTATGTGAGCAGTACCGCACAACGCACGATTCCGAAGTCGATCGCCGACTGGCTGCGCGCACGCGATCGCTAAACTTTTCTTCTCGACCTCACCCACACGGACCCTCGCCATGATCTACGACAGCATTTTGAAGACCATCGGACGCACACCGATCGTGCGCATCAATCGCCTGGCGCCGAGCGGGGTGGAGATGTACGTGAAGTGCGAGTTCTTCAATCCGCTCGCATCGGTGAAGGACCGTCTTGCGATCGCCATCATCGAAGATGCGGAGCGGCGCGGCACGTTGCAGCCCGGTCAAACGGTTATCGAAGCGACTTCCGGCAACACGGGCATCGCGCTGGCCATGGTCTGCGCCGCCAAGGGCTACCCGTTCGTCGCGGTGATGGTGGAAACCTTCTCGGTCGAACGCCGCAAGATCATGCGCATGTTGGGCGCGAAGGTGGTGCTGACACCGGCCGCGGAGCGAGGGACGGGCATGGTGCGCAAGGCGCAAGAGCTTGCCGAGAAGAATGGCTGGTTCCTCGCGCGCCAGTTCGAAAACCCGGCTAATCCCGAATATCACCGCAACACGACGGGTCCGGAAATCCTGAGCGATTTCGCGGGGCGACGGTTGGACTTCTGGGTCACTGGCTGGGGTACGGGCGGCACGCTCACGGGCGCCGGCGAGATGATCAAGAAGGCGCGTCCCGACGTACGCATCATCGCTACTGAGCCCGCGGGCGCGTCGCTCCTGGCGGGCGCCGAGTTCAAGCCGCACAAGATTCAGGGCTGGACGCCTGATTTCGTACCCGCTGTGCTCAACCGCGCTGTGGCGGATGAAATCATTCCCGTGTCAGACGACGAGGCGCTCGCGACCGCGCGGCAGTTGGCTTCGCAGGAGGGCATCTTCTGCGGCATCTCTTCGGGCGGGACGTATGCCGCGGCACTCAAGGTGGCGCAACGCGCGCCGCGCGGCAGCGTCATTCTGGCCATGCTCCCTGACACCGGCGAGCGCTACCTCTCCACCGCGTTGTTCGAAGGGATCGCGGAAGGATCCGACCCGGGATTCTGAGCCCTTAGCCGTTGCGGGCGCGGGGGCTGGGACCTGGGACCTGGGCAAGAACAGCAAGTCCCGCTGCGCTCGCTCAATCCCCATGCCCCAAGCCCCAGGTCCCAGGCCCAACAGCCTGCGCGACTCGGACAGCAGCGCGGGCGACGCGGTACTCTCCCATCAGCGTTATTGGTGATATCGCCGATCGACTCTTCATGCTCGATTCCGCACTTTCGAGGTTCGTTCACGCCCTACTGCCGATCGGTCCCGTGTTGGTGATGGGGCTTTTGACCGCCTGCACGAATGGCGAGGCGCCGGCAGGAGTCGTCGCGAACATGCCTTCGGAACGTGCTCGAGGCGATGCGCAACGCGACGACGCTACGGCGGTGATCGTGAGCGAGGTCACTCGCAAGGACTTCGCCAACGTCGTCGAGGCGATTGGCACCGCTCGAGCGAACGAGGCCGT
>CBJNAT010000581.1:0-2880 GCA_966434585.1 uncultured Gammaproteobacteria bacterium
AGGGACATCTTCGTGGAAGCACGGCACCTCCTCGGTCGCGAGCACCGCCGCCAACCACGCGCTGCGCATGCGCGGCAGTCCCGTCACGAGATAGCTCCCAGGGCGCGGGGCAGTGTCGATCGGTGGGCGAACGAGATCCGGCAGCATCTGATCCGGTCCTATGAGCTGGAACCGCCGGCAGTGTCCTGAACTGGCTCAGCTTTGTCATTGGAAGCGGCTGCCAATACCTTCTCCTCCCGCTCAAGCGCCTCCATGCAGGAGCGCCAAGCAGACAGTTCAGGTATCAACCGAGCGATCGGCACGCCGCCGGTGGGTTCCACCCGGAGCATGAAGCGGCGCAGGTTGGCGATTTCTTGGCGTGTGAGCATTGTTTGGCCCTAGTTAGTGACTAATTGGGAATCCGCAGCACCTTGAAACCGAGACCGCCCGAGTCGGCGGCACCGACCGTGACGCGCTCGAGCGTGCCGTTATCCACGTCGTAGATCATGAAGCGCGTGTTACCCGCGACCGCCGAGTCATCCACGCGAAGAGATTCCACCCCTCCGCATACCATGCCCTGCGTGTTCGCGCCTGGGCGATACAGCCCAGAATCTGGATCGCTGCGCCATGACCAGAATGGCTGCGTCACAGCGCCATCAGAACCACGTAAGTAAGCACCAATCCCGTCCGCGCCTAGTACCATGCGCTGCGCATTTGCACCGCCACCAATGGGGCGAGTGTAGAACTGAAACTCCGTGCCAGCTTGCGTGGCGCCCACGAAGTCCTCAGCGGCCACTACACGCAACTCTGCCGCGGTCACGATGCCGTCATCGCCGTAGCCTGCGAATTGATAGACGCCGATCTGATCACCGCTGAGCACATTGCTGGGCCACTTAAAAGTGCCGTTCACCCGCACTGCCTTGAAATTCGGGATGCCTGCTTCGCGGATCAACTGCAACCGTGTGCCAACGTAGGCACCCGTGCCATCAAGCGGCAGACCATCGATGTCCTCGATGTCGCTCTCGGAGATCCCAAGATAGCCATGTTCATCGGTGACGACACGCTGACCATTCCATCTCAGTACCGTCGCGGAGAAGTTGATCTCATCGATCTGCTCACCGTTCCGAGTGACAGAACACCACGCCTCAGCAAGCGAACCATCATCGTTGAGCGTTGAAAGGCGCAGTTGCGCTGGGCTTAGTTCGGCAACCCAACCACCTTCATCCGTATCAGCCTCTGGGTCCAGAAGTGCAAAGTGCGCTGTGTGCACTTCGAACACCTCGGTCGAGACATCGATCTCCTCGTCCGAGTCGATGAACAGCGTGCCGAGCGAATTGGTGAGGTAGGCATGTTCTTCGTCGCGCCACAGTCCCGTGTCGCTTGCGACGCCTATGTAGATCCCGGCATCGTCGATCGGGATGAAGAAAGAACCCCAGTGCTCGGTGCGAATCAGTTCAGATTCGATGCCGATGGCGAGGGTATCGACAACGCTGTCGGAATAACGGCTGATGGCAATGACATCGTGCTGTTCACCATCCGCATCGACGAGCGCGACAAAGAACCCTGCTTGCGCACCGAGGGTGTAGCGATCGGTTGCATCATCCGCATCTACGAAGTCGATCGGCATCTGGAAGTCCCAGGCGCCGGTGATCACCTCCGCATCGGCGTGCAAGGCGTACTGCGGGTGATCATCGAAGCCGAGCCCGGCGAGCTGGGAGTGCAGGAGCGCGGTGGTCTGCACGCGCAACGTGGTGCCGTTGATCGTGAGCCCCGTGCCGACCGACAGATAGTCGAGCGCCCCTTCATCATCGTTCCACCACACAAGGCGGTTTGCGCCTGGATCAGCAAGGCCCGTCAGGTCTGGTAGCTCCGTGGGAGCCCACGTGCCATCGGTCTGCTTGGTGAGCACATCGCCAGCAGCACCGTCATCGTCGACGTCCGCGAGCTCGCCGAGCGATAGCGCCTGGAAGGCAGCCTCATCGGATGCAGTCGCCATGAGCACATGCCCGGGCGTCAGTCCCTCCACGGTGTGAGAGGCGCCCAGTCCTGTGCTGCTCGCGAGCTCGTGGCCGATCGTCTCGCCCGACTCGGAGAGTTGCGCCCACTCGCGGATCAAGCCGTTGAGCGCCGTCTGGATCTTGCGCACCTCCTGCATGAGGCGGCGCGCTTTCTCGGCGTCGTACTGGTTGCCGAACTGGATGTCAGTGACCGCGATTTGCTTCTGCGACATCAGGCATTACTCGATGCTCGCAGTCGCCCGTGCGGAATGGCACGTGCCTGGATGATCCCCAGCCGGAAGTCCTCACCCGCCACCCCTGCGCTCGCAAAGCGCAGCGCGATCTGTCCACCATTGGTGCGCCCCTGGCTGTAGCGGCGCGTAGTCGTGAGCGTGCGCGCCACCGACCGATAGGTGGGATCCATCGGCCAGTCCTTCGCCTTGAGCGTGAGCGTCATCGAGCCGGTGAGGCGCTTGAAGTTCGGCACCACCATGTCGACGATGAAGTTGATGTCCGACGCGCCGAGCGAGGTATCGCAGGACTCCAAGAACCACGCCGGCACCGTCGTCACCGCATCGACCACTTCATCGGTGCCGATCTCGTGCTGATGCAGCCGGCCGCCGCTCGCAGCGATCGGATAGCCTGTGGCGCCTTCGGCAACGTCCCGGAAGGCGGTGCGCGCCCAGGCACCGTAGTACCAGCACTTCTCCGTGTCGTTCCACACGACGTAGCGATCGCACTCCCCGGCGCCGGCCTCACTGGGGTAGTACCACCAGATTTCATTGTTCTGGCGATTCGTCTCGCAGAACACCTTCTCCGTCTGCGCGCGATCGATGCGGGTCGCGGCATCGCTGAAGACCGCATCGTGCACCTCGCAGTCCATCACCTGCAGCACGCCGTCGCG
>CBJNAT010000582.1:0-2876 GCA_966434585.1 uncultured Gammaproteobacteria bacterium
CGGGGAAGTTGAACGGCGCGATCGTGGCACATACACCTACCGGCTGGCGGATCATCATTTCGTCGATTCCGGGCGCGATATCTTCTACCAGCTCACCCTTCATCATCATAGGCATACCGCATGCTACTTCCACATTCTCAATGGCGCGCACCATCTCGGCTTTGGCTTCCTCGAAGGTCTTGCCGCACTCATTCGTGATCAGCCGGGCAATCTCCTCATGGTTGGCTTTCAAAAGATCGCGCAGCTTGATCGCTTCTTTATCGCCGGCCTTCGACGCCTTCTCCGCGCGCAGCAGCGCACGTTCCACCGTATCGAGATCGGCCAGTGCCAGCTCGGTGTTGATGACGTCGATATCGCTCAACGGACTGATCTTGCCGGCGACGTGAATGATGTCGTCGTCCTCGAAGCAGCGGACCACGTGCGCGATGGCGTCGGTTTCGCGAATGTGAGAAAGGAACTGATTGCCGAGTCCTTCGCCTTTCGATGCACCCGCCACGAGGCCGGCGATATCCACGAATTCCACCGTCGCAGGCAACACACGCTGCGGCTTCACGATGGCCGCCAGTCGATCCAGGCGCGGGTCCGGCACCGGCACGACACCGACGTTCGGATCGATCGTGCAGAACGGATAGTTCTCGGCCGCGATCTGTGCACGTGTCAGTGCATTGAAGAGCGTGGACTTACCGACGTTCGGGAGGCCCACGATGCCGCATTTGATGCCCACTAACCTTTCACCTTTTCTTGCTTGCCGTTCGCTGCGGTATGCAACTCGTTCATCGCCTTCTCGGAGCCCTGCTCCAGAAAGATCGGCAACGCTTGGAGCCCGCGCGCGACGGCTTCCATGATCAGATCCTCATCAGCAGACGAGGCGCGTTTCAACACGTAATCGATGACTTGCGACCGATCGCCCGGATGCCCGATCCCCAACCGCAGGCGCCAGAAGTCCGGGCCGATGTGCGTGATCGTGTCTTTCAGACCGTTGTGACCGCCCGCTCCGCCGCCTAGCTTCAGACGCGCGACACCCGGGGGCAGATCGAGCTCATCGTGAACGACGAGCACTTCTTGCGCGGGAACCTTCAGGTAATCGCACATGGCACGAATCGCGAGCCCACTCCGGTTCATATACGTCTGCGGCTTGAGCAACTGCAGCTCGTGACCGGCGATTTCGACCCGCGCGATGTCGCCCTGGAAACGCGAGTGGCTGCGAAAGCGCGTTTTGGCCTGCGAGGCCAACGCATCCACGAACCAAAAGCCCGCGTTGTGGCGAGTGGCGAGATGTTCAGGTCCAGGGTTGCCCAGACCGACGATGATTTGCAGCGGCGTGCCGGGCATGGGACGGCATCCAGTATGGAGGGCGGGTGGAACAGCGGACTGCGAAGCGCTGGGGTCGAATGCCCCGAGGCATTCGGCCCCATAACGCATGACAAGCGTCATCGGCGATCGCACGCAAGCACGTGCGATCGTGATGATTACTTCTTGTTGGCTGTCTTCTTCGGAGCAGCCGCAGCGCCGGCAGCCGGTGCCGCCGCTTCCTTCTTGGCTTCGCCACCTGCAGCGGCCGGAGCAGCAGCAGCCGCCGCGGCCGCAGGCGCCGCTTCGGCTTCCTCGGCAGCACGCGGATGGTGGATCGAAACCACTGCTTCGTCGCGTCCATGCGCGAGCGCGATGAGTTGCACGCCTTGCGGCAGCGGAACGTCCGACAAACGCTTCATTTCATTCATCTGCATCTGCGACATGTCTACCTCCAGGTACTCCGGGAGGTCTTTCGGCAAGCATGTGACTTCGACTTCGTTCAACAAGTGCGACACGACACCGCCGCCCGTCTTCACACCCGGAGCAACGGTGGCACCCTTGAAGTGCAGCGGGATGGTCATGCGGATTTCTTCGTTGTCGAACACGCGCTGCAGATCCACGTGCAGAACGGCGTTCTTCGCCGGATGTCGCTGCACGTCCTTCAGGATCGCGGCCTGCTGCTCGCCATTCACCTTCAGGCCGATGATGGTCGAGAAGAAGCGCTCGTTGACGAGCAGGGTCAACAGATTCTGGTGATCCAGAATCAGCTGACGTGGTGGCATGCTGCCGCCATAAAGAATCGCCGGTACTTTCCCGGAACGACGCAGGCGGCGGCTCGCACCCTTCCCCTGCACGCCATCCCGAGGATCGGCGACCAGTTCAAATGCAGTCTTCATAACACTCTCCAGTAAAAAACCGGTTCGACGCGTTCGAACCGGCGTGAACCGCGCATGCTTCGCGACCAAAGGCAGGCGCGGCGTTTGGCGCTTGCGCGCCCGCGGCTAGCTAGCGAGCTAGTCTGCTAGTCGGCTAGCCAGAAAAGAGAAGCACTCCTCTCTGGCTAGCCGACTAGCAGACTGACCGACTAGCAAGCTTCTCAATCGATATACAACGAGCTCACGCTCTCCTCATCGCGGATGCGACGCATCGTTTCCGCGAGCAGACCACCGACCGTGAGCTGGCGAATACGGGGCGAATGCTTCCCCTCCTCGCTCAGCGGAATCGTGTCCGTCACCACGAGCTCATCGAGCTGCGAGTTGTTGATGCGCTCGACCGCAGGGCCGGACAACACGGGATGCGTGATGTACGCGACCACTGCCCTCGCGCCCGCTTCTTTCAACGCCTTCGCCGCGTGGCACAGCGTGCCCGCCGTATCGACCAGGTCATCGATGAGCACGCAGGTCTTACCTTTCACTTCGCCGATGATGTTCATCACCTCGGACTCGTTCGCCCGCGGACGGCGCTTGTCGATGATCGCGAGATCCGCATCATCGAGGCGCTTTGCGATGGCGCGTGCGCGCACCACGCCGCCCACGTCCGGCGACACCACAATCAGGTTTTCCGTGCCCAGCGCGCGCCAGATG
>CBJNAT010000583.1:0-2866 GCA_966434585.1 uncultured Gammaproteobacteria bacterium
ACTACCGCAAGTTCGGCATGACCGGTTATCACTCGAGCTGCACGTGTCGCATGGGTCCGGATCACCGCGCCGTCGTCGATGCTCGGCTATGCGTGCGCGGCGTGGCCGGCTTGCGAGTGATGGACACGTCCGTGTTTCCGACCATGATGTCCGGCAATACCAACGGTGCCGCGATGGCGATGGCGTGGCGTGCGGCAGACATCATTCAGCAAGACTGGCGGGCATGAAGCCCAAACTACGCAAGAGCGCGAAACGCAAATCGATCCCGCGGCGCTCTCAATCGGAACGCGTGGCTTTGTCGGATCAGCGCATCACGCGCGCAACGATTCGTCTGCTCGCAGACAGGGGCGTCGAAGCCGCAACGATTCAAGCAATTGCGGCTAGCGCCGGCTACAACCACGCACTGCTCGTGCATCGCTACGGCAGCAAGATGGGGCTGCTGATGCGTGTGATGGACGCCGTCTCCATCGACTGGCAGAACTTGGTCACGAAGCACGTGGGCGATCGCAAAGGCATCGATGCGATGTGCGCATTCTTGGATGCGCACATCGATTTCATCGAGAACGAGCCCGACGAGATCCTAGCGATGTATCGGCTCTGGTTTCATGGAGCAGCGCCTGGGGGTGAATATCGCACCCGGCTCGCGGCTATTCATCGCGATCAGCGCGACACCGTGACGCGGTGGTTGCAGGACGGTGTCACGGGAGGCGAATTGACGATTCCTTCCGAGCCGACCGTGTTTGCTGAGCGCTTCTGCGCGACCATCGCCGGCTTCATTTACCAATGGCTCACCGATCCGGAGCTGCCCATCGTGTCGATCTACCGCGCGATGCAGCGCGATTTGCGTCTTCAGTACGTTTGAGTTGCCAAAGCATTTGGATAGCGCGTCCCCTCTCCCGGTTGCGGGAGAGGGACAGGGTGAGGGTCATCTGCATCGACTCAGCGACCCTTGAATATCGGGGCTCGCCGCTCACGAAACGCGCGCACGCCTTCCTTCGCATCTTCGGTCGAGACCAGCAGAGTTTGCAGGTCCGCTTCCCACGCGAGCATCACATCAAGCGGCAACGGCGCGCGAGAGAGCACCGACTTGATCGTCTCGATGCTGCTAGGCGGTGCCGTAGCGAGTCGCTCCGCCATGGCGAGTGCATTCTCCAGCGCCGTGCCGCGTGCGACGAGTCGATCGATCAATCCCAACTCGTGCGCGCGAGGCGCATCCACGGGTTCGCTGAACATCAGGATCTCACGTGCGTTCCCAATCCCGACGCGCTGCGGCAAAGTCCAGAGCAAACCGTAATCCGGTGTCAGGCCAATACGACCGAACGCGGCGCAAAAGCTGGCACTGTCGTCGGCAACCACGAAGTCGCAAGCCATCGCGAGCGAGAAGCCTGCGCCATACGCCGTGCCTTCCACCGCGGCGACGACAGGCAAGCGCCCGCCGGTCAGCGCGCGGACTGTGCGCTGGCCTACCTGCATTTCGGCTCGCATTTCCAACGGCGAAAGATCGAACGCGCCCACGTCGCCGCCAGCGCAAAAGTGTCGTCCGCCCGTCAGGATCAACCCACGCAGCGTTCTGTCTTCCTGCAATTCGCTTAGAGTTTGCGCGAGCTGTGGGTAAAGATCCCGCCCCAGCGCATTGCGCTTCTGCGGAAGATTCATGGTCACGATCCCGACCGCGTCCCGACGCTCGACCAGTACGGAATGGGTTGGCTGACTCAAATGGCACCTCCGACAGTTGACGAGTCCACAGTCGGTAATCTAAGTTACTTGTCACCGGCAAGTAAATGCGTTTCCTCCCGCAGTTCATGTCAACACCCGCACGGCGTCGCCAGGTGGACCGCACAGCTTTGTCCGATCGCCGGCTGAAAGAGGCCGCGGTGGCTCTGCTCATCGAGCGCGGCATCGCCGGAGCGACGTTCACCGCCATCGGCGAGCGTGCAGGTTATTCGCGCGGACTCGTGACCCATCGCTTCGGCTCGAAAGCAGGGCTGCTGGCCTACGTTCACGACAGCGTCGCGGATGAATGGATTCAGCGCATGAAGGACGCGGTGGACGATCGCGTTGGAATCGAGGCGTTGCAGCGAGTGGTCGATGCGCTGCACGGCTTCATCGTCGAAGCGCCGGAGGACATCCGCGCGATGTACCTGTTGCGCTACGCCAGCATCGATCCCGGGTGCGAATACCGAGGTAACGTCTCGAAATTGCATCGGGCGCAACGGCGTGATGTACAACGCTGGATCGAAGCAGGTCAGGCGAAAGGCACCATCAGCTCGGGAGTCAATGCGGCCGTTGCTGCCGAACTGTTCTGCGGTGCGGTGGACGGCGTGCTGTATCGCTGGCTGGTCAGTCCCAATCTCCCCATCGACGCGGTGCACGACTTGTTGCGCCGTGAAGTGACACGTTGGTTGCGCGAATCGCAGCGCGATCGGTAAGTACAACCCGGAGCTCTCCTTGGACGCATTCATCTACGACCACGTGCGTACGCCACGTGGTAAGGCTCGAGCCGACGGCCGCTTGCACGAGATCACGCCCGTGCAACTCGCCGCTCAGACGCTGATGGCCATTCGCGATCGCAACGGCCTCGACACGGCATTGCTCGACGATGTGATTCTCGGCTGCGTTTCGCCGGTCGGTGAACAGGGTGCAAACCTGGGCCGTGTAGCCGCCATCTGCGCGGACTACGCGGAACGTGTTCCCGGTCAACAGATCAATCGCTTTTGCGCATCGGCACTCGAGGCCGTGAACCTCGGCGCGGCACTCGTTGGATCGGGTTCTGCGATGGCCGTCGTGGCGGGCGGCGTAGAGTCGATGTCGCGCGTCGCAATGGGTTCGGATGGCGGTGCGTGGTATTCCGCTCCGCAGACGACTT
>CBJNAT010000584.1:0-2866 GCA_966434585.1 uncultured Gammaproteobacteria bacterium
GAAAGCGGACATCTGTCAGAACGCGATCGATCTTGCAGTCTCGTTGGATGTGCAGCGACCTAGTGGCTGTTCGCGAGCCGCGTGTATCAGGTGAAGATTGCGGAGCTATCGCCGGAGCTGGCGAATACCGCTGGGAATTGAGACGTTTCCGCCCGTGATAGGCGCACGTGCCAAGCGGAAGCATCCGTCAGCAACGCGGTAGGGAGCCGGTCCCGCCACTCGTCTGCAGGGATAGAAACAGACGCGACACGTGCAGGTGCGTAAGTGAGCGCAGATGGCCATCGCGGTGAGGAATGGTTCGAATCCCGCCGCCGTTTTCTTGCCGCGGTCTCGACTTTGGGAACTGCATCCGCAGTGGTGCCGGCCGAGTCGTGGGCGCAGACGACGGCAAGCGGCGCTGCAGGCGCCATCAGCATTGCAATGCTCAAAGCGGCCGCGACGCTCTCCGGGCTGGAGTTCACGGATGCACAGCTCGAATCGATGCTGCGGGCCGTCAATCAGAACGTAGAACGCATCAACACACTGCACACGCTGAAGATCCCGAACGACGTTTCGCCCCCGTTCTATTTCAGTCCGCTCGTGCCGGGCATGCAGGTGGATCGCACGCACGCGCCACTGCGCTTCAGCAAGCTCGCCAAAGTACAGCGCCCGTCCAATCTCGAAGATCTCGCGTTCTGGTCCATTCGCGACTTGGCGCAGCTGATTCAATCGCGTCAGGTGAGCTCGCTCGAGCTCACGCAGATGTACCTGCAGCGCTTGCACCGCTTGAACCCGAAACTGAACTGCGTCGTGACGTTTCTCGATGAGGTCGCGCTCGCGCAGGCGAGGCAGGCCGATGCGGAGATTGCCGAAGGCCGCTACAAGGGCCCGCTGCACGGCATTCCGTGGGGCGCAAAGGACATCATCGCCGTCAAGGGTCACAGGACGACATGGGGATCGGGCGCGTATCAGGACCAGATGATCGACCTGGATGCGAGCGTGGTGGAGAAGCTGCGTGAGGCCGGCGCCGTCCTGCTGGCGAAGCTCACCACCGGAGAGCTTGCGGGCGGCGATCGCTGGTTCGGCGGGCGCACGAACAACCCGTGGAATCTGAGCGAAGGCTCGAGCGGCTCGTCGGCCGGGTCGGCGTGCGCCACGGCTGCGGGCCTGGTTCCGTTTGCGATTGGCACGGAGACCGGTGGTTCGATCATCAGCCCATCGGCTCGGTGCGGCGCGACGGGTCTGCGGCCCACGTTCGGTCGTGTGAGTCGCTACGGCGTAATGGCGTTGTCGTGGACGCAGGATCGACTCGGGCCGATTTGCCGCTCAGTGGAAGATTGCGCTGTCGTCATGAGCGTCATTGCACAGCCCGATGGGCGCGATCTCAGCGTGACGGAGCTGCCGTTTCAGTACGACGCAACGCTCGACATCCGCAAGCTGCGTGTGGGGTACTTCGCGGACGCCTTCGCGGATGACGATCGGCACGCGGAATGGCGCCGCAACGAGCAGGCGACGCTCGATCAGGTGCGATCCATGGGCTTTGATCTCGTGCCGCTCAATGTTCCGGAGTTTCCGCTCGAGGTCTTGAGCCTCAGCGTGGAGGCTGCAGTGTTCTTCGACGAGCTGCTGCGCTCGGGACGCGATCAGCTGCTCACGAACAAGGATCGCGCGGAGCGATTCCGTGTGAGCCGACTGGTGCCCGCGGTCGAGTATCTGCAGTCGCAGCGCATGCGATCGCTGATGATGCAGGAGCTGGCCAAGGTGACTGCAAACGTCGATGTCTACCTGGCTCCCTCTACGAATGGCAACCCGCGCGCACCCGAAGGCGCACCGCCGCCGATTCCTGCGCCGCCGCCCAACAAGACGCAGCAGCACTATCAGATGGCCAACCTTGCGTGCTATCCCGCCTTGGCGTTGCCGAACGGGTTCACCGCGAGCGGCTCGCCGACGAGCATGATCTTCATGGCGCGTCCGTATGCGGAAGGCAAGCTGCTCGCCTTTGCCAAGGCCTATCAGGATGCGACCGCCTTTCACTTGAAGCATCCGCTGCTGTAGACGTAGGGACCCCTCTCGTCTTCGCGTCTGCCACAGGACTTCCGTTTCCTTTGGCAGACGAACCATGCGAATCCAACACGACACCAAGAATCGCAACGTTTGGGCGGCGGTCGCGCTTGCGTTGTCCATGGGGCTCGTGCAATCGGCCTTGGCAGCGACGCTCAACATCGAAACGGCTTCGATCGGCGATCTCGAGAAGGCGTACGCGAGCGGCAAGCTCACCTCCGAGAAGGTCGTTGCGGCCTATCTGAAACGCATCGAGGCGTACGACAAGCAAGGTCCGACCATCAACGCCGTGATCGCGCTCAACGCGAAGGCGCTCGAAACGGCGGGACAGCTCGATGCCGAGCGCAAGGCCGGTAAGGTGCGCGGCCCGTTGCATGGCATTCCCGTGCTGCTCAAAGACAACTTCGACACGTTCGACATGCCGACCACGGCCGGCTCGCAATTGCTCGCCGGCTCGATTCCGCCGGACGATGCATTCGTCGTGAAGAAGCTGCGTGAGGCCGGCGCGATCATTCTCGCGAAAGTGAACTTGAGCGAATGGGCGGGCGGCGGCGGCAGCAACTGGAACGAGATGACTTACGACCCGGAAACCGGGCTGCTGTATTTCGGCACCGCCGGCGCGCTTCCTTACGTCCACGAGCTGCGCAGTCCCGATGGTGGAGACGCGCTGTTCACTTCCTCGGTGATCGCCTCGACGCGCAGCTTGGCGGCCTCGGCGCCTTCGGCGCTCGAGTGGGCGATCTGCACGGTGCCGTCTTCCTGGATGTCGATCTTGGCGCCGGTCATTTCCTGGATGCCGCGGATATTCTTGCCGCCCGGGCCGATC
>CBJNAT010000585.1:0-2861 GCA_966434585.1 uncultured Gammaproteobacteria bacterium
GCGCTGCGAGGTGCTGTACCTGCACGCCGAGAACGAGGTGCTGCTGAGCGCTTCCTGCGGATTGGGGAAGCGTTCGCCCGCCGGCATGATCGTCAGTCCACCGAATGGCTCGACCGCATGCAACGCGTCATCGCGGCGACAGCGCCCGTTGAGCACATCGCCCAAGCCGCGATGCACGCTGAGCCCGAACAGCTGATGTTGCAGCGGTGCTCGCAGGTTGGCATCGACCAATAACGTGCTCGCGCCCAGCTGGGCGAACGCGATGGCAAGATTCGCCGCCACGGTTGCCGCGCCGGCGTCATCGCGGGCGGACGAAATGGTGAGCAAGGTGCGTCCCTCGCCAAACCAACGCAGCAGCAATTGGCTGCGCAGGGTCCGCATGGCCTCGGCGTACTTGCTGAATGGATCGAATGCAGTAGCGAGCAGCGGCGAGAGCGTGGTGTTCGTCGTTGCGGCGAACGGATACTGCACTTGAGCCGCAAGGGCCTGCTGCAGCTGGTCCGCGGCGATGAGCTTCATTTCGATCGCCAAGGCGCCGAAGCGCTCCGAACGTTCCCGCTGCGCGGCGACGATCCGCGCAACGTCAGATTCGCACAGAGCGCCCGCTTCAACGAGCAACTCGCCGATTCGCGTGCGCTTGCGCGTCGCGGAACGCCGTTCAGTTTCGGCCGCGATAGTCATGACGTGACCTCAAGTAAGTCGCGGCCGCATCTGCGCCTGCAGACGTGCGACGGGTTGCTGGAGCGCTTTCGCCGCCTTGCGCTTCGGCACGGGGGGTAGTTCGGCGAGAACCGTCATATCGCTGGCGACGAGATCCTCGGCCTGTCGTAACCGTGGCCACATGGCTTCGGCGTACAACGCGGCACCTGCCGCCAAGAACGCTCCCAGCACAGCAGCCAACGCTAGATTGAGCCCAAGGCGCGGCGACGCAGGCCCGGTCGGGACGATGGCGTCCGTGAGCACGGCGATGTTCGTGCGGTTGATACGACTCTGCAGACGGACTTGATTGGCCTGTTGAGCTGCCAGCGTGTAGGCAGCGCGTGCGCTTTCGACATCGCGATTGAGCACGGCCAGTTCATCGCGCTGCTGGCGCAGCGCGATGATGTGCTGCTTCTGCTGGTTCAAGGCCGCCTGTACTTCCTGGACTTGTCGATCCGCGATGTCGGCGGACTGGGCAAGCGACTGCTTGACGATGGAGATTTCGGCTCCGAGCTTGGCTCTGAGCGAGGCCACCTCCGCGCTCGCGCTACGGTACTGTGGATGATTGCGATCGACACGCTCGCTCAGATCGGCGAGCTTGGCTTCGGCCCGCGCGAGCTCGGATTTCAAATTCTGCAACAGCGGGTTCTGCAATAGGTCCGGCAAATCCGTGTCCGCACCGCGAGCCTGCGAACTGCGCGTCTGAGCGTCGTACATCGTGGCTTGCGCTTTGACCAACTGGCTCGCGATCTCCTGCAAGCGCACGTTCTCGATGTCGAGGCGGCTTTGATCCACATCGAGCACGCCGTGATCGCGTTGATAGGCATCGAGTCGCCCTTGGGCCTGCGCAAGATCCTGCCGCAGCGCCTGGGTCTGTTCATCGAACCACGTGCTCTGTCGTTTGGCTGGATCGACCTGCAGTTCGAGACTGGTCCGAATGTACGCAGACGAGAACGCATTGGCGATCTGTGCGGCGAGCTTTGGATCCCTTGCACGATAGGAGATGCGAATGATGTTGCCGTCCGCTGCGCTCGTCGTGGTCAATCCCTCGAGCACCCACGCGACATACGTCTGCGGGAGGCTGCGTCTCGGATTATCCGCGTCGACGCCCATGGCGGCCGCGAGTTTCTCGGTCCCAACGCTCTCGATGACCCGCAGCACGACGTTGCGGCTGGCGATAATTTGCTTCTGCGTCGCCATGTAGGTGGAGAGGAGCGGCGAGGAGAGATTCGATTGCGCAAGCGGATCGCCACCTTTGAAGTCGATGACGAGCGCCGTCTCGGCGACGTAGCTCTTCGGCACCAGCAGGCTGGCCACCGCCGTCAGCCCGACGCTCGCAACGAGGATCGGGACGATCAGAGATCGTCGCGCCCACAAAACCAACAAAGCACGTTGCAGTGGCATGGCGTTTTCTCGCGGTTCGGTCAGAACAAGCCTTCTTTGATGAACAGCACGTCGTCCGCGCGCAGTAGATCCGACCCGCGCACGTCGAGCTCCAGTTCCTTGCCGGCGGCATCGCGCCGCTTGACGACTACACGGCGTTCCGAGCCTCGTGGCGTGAGCCCGCCGCCCGCGGAGATCGCACGCGAGACGGTCATGTTGCGTTCGAGCTTGTACATACCGGGCCGCTGCACTTCGCCGTACACGTAGAACTGCGGCGCACGCGGCACGTACAGCGTGTCGCCAGCTGCAACCGGGAAATTCTGCGAAGGATCGCCGGCGAACAGCGCGGTCAGATCGATGGTCTGCCGGGTGCCATCCCTGCGAATGAGATTGGCAGTGTCTGCCGCCTGTTCGTTCACCGCGCCGCCCGCTTCAGCGAGCACGTCGAGCACGTGACTGGCTCCCTGCAACGAATATTGGCCAGGCTTGGCGACGTGTCCCATCACGGCAATTTTCTGGCTCTGATACTCGAGTACGTACACGGATACTTGCGGCTGACGCAGAAAGCCGCCCTGCTCTAGATGCGCCATCAACATGGACTCGACTTGTCGCGTCGAGCGTTCAGCCACGTTGATCTGGCCGACGAGCGGGAATGTGATGCTGCCCGTTTGGCTCACGCGGGCTTCTGTGGAGAGGTCGGGGGAGCCGAAGACGGAAATGCGAACGAGGTCGCCTGCACCCAGACGGTAGTCGGCGGGAGGACTGTCGCTGCCTGCTGC
>CBJNAT010000586.1:0-2856 GCA_966434585.1 uncultured Gammaproteobacteria bacterium
GCGCTCGCGCGCGCCGCGGGTCATCGGGTTACGGGGTCGGATCAGAATGTCTATCCACCGATGTCCGATCAGTTGTCCGCGCTCGGCATCGAGTTGATCCAGGGCTATGACCCGAAGCAGCTCGAGCTGAAGCCGGATGTCGTGGTGGTTGGCAATGTGATGAGCCGCGGCAATCCGCTCATCGAGGCGTTGCTCGATAGCGGCATTCCTTACACCTCGGGGCCCGAGTGGCTGGCGCGCCATGTGCTCGCATCGCGGTGGGTGATGGCCGTTGCCGGCACACATGGCAAGACCACGACTTCGAGCCTGCTCACGTGGATTCTCGAGTACGCCGGCCTGAAACCCGGGTTCCTCATCGGCGGCGTGCCCGGCAATTTCGACGTGACTGCCCGGCTTGGCGAGGGCCAGCACTTCGTTGTCGAAGCGGACGAATACGACACCGCGTTTTTCGACAAGCGTGCGAAGTTCGTCCATTACCGTCCGCGTACGGCCATCCTCAACAATCTGGAACATGACCACGCGGACATCTATCCCGATGTCGCCTCCATTCAGTGGCAGTTCCACCAGCTCATCCGCATGGTGCCGCGCAAGGGCCAGATCGTCGCGAACGTCGGCGAGCCGAACATCGTTCGTACACTCGAGATGGGCTGTTGGACGCCCGTCGAGCGCTTTGCAGACCGGCTCGATGCGGATACCGCGTGGTACGTGCTCGCCGAGCCCGGTAGCGATTACACGGAGTTTGTCGTCATGGAAGGCGAACGCCGCATTGGCGAAGTGCAGTGGGAGATGATGGGCCGTCACAACGCAGCCAATGCGCTAGCTGCCATCATCGCTGCGCGGCACGCGGGTGTCGCGGAAGCACAGGCAATCGCCGCATTACGCGAGTTCAAAGGTGTACGCCGGCGCATGGAAGTGCGCGGCAAGGTTCGCGACGTCACTGTCTATGACGACTTCGCGCATCACCCGACGGCGATAGAAACCACTGTCGATGGCCTGCGCCGCCGCATCGGCAAGTCACGTCTGATCGCGGTGCTCGAACCGCGTTCCAACACCATGAAATTGGGTGCGCACAAGGTGGCGCTCGCGCACTCGCTTGCCCACGCGGATCAGGTGTGGATCTATCAAGGCCCCGATGTGAAGTGGGATGTGGGCGAGGCGGTGAGCAGCCTCGGGAGCAAGGTGCGAGTGGAGCAGAAGATCGATACCCTGGTGCAGGCGCTAGCACGCGAAGCGCGTGCCGGCGATCACGTGCTCATCATGTCGAATGGGGGGTTTGGGGGGATACATGGGAAGCTGTTGGAGAAGCTTGCTAGTCAGCTAGTCAGCTAGCCGGCTAGCCAGAAATGAGTTCGGAACTCTGGCTGGCAGACTAGCCGACTAGCAAACTAACCGACTGGCTAGCAACCTAGCCGACCCGCAGGCTCGCCGCCTCACCAGCGGTAACTCACATACACCGCCGCCGAGCGAATGTCATAGAACACGTCGGGCCGCCCCACTGCGGGATCTGGATCCGACGGCAGCAGCTTGTCGCGGGCCACCTTGTCCGCGTAACGCGCGTCCAGGCTCACGTCCACTCGAGGCAGTACGTCCCGCCATTGCACGCCGGCACCGAAATACCAACCGAACGCGGGCGTCGCCAGGTCATAGCGGGCCGCACCCATGAAGCCGCTGAAGGCGAGGTGATCGCCGAGGCGATAGCGATAATCGAGTGCGCGCACCGCGAGCAGCATCTTGCTGTCCGCTTCATCGAACTCGACGCGCACGCCTAAGTCGTGGCGGCGCCCGACCGCGCGCCGTGCGCCGACGCTGATGTGCGGGGCTGCCTTCGCGTCGGTGTCGCGAGTGGGATTGGGCGACAGGTCCTTCAAATCGATGTGGACCTTGGTCATGCCGACGCCGGCGTCGACGAAGAGCTCTGCATCCGTCTTCTCGCGAGAGTACGTGGAGCCATCGAACGGCGAGCGACTCGCCCACTCCGCGAGACGGACGAAGCCGGATAGCCGCGCGTAATCATCGTCCAATACGGAGCGTCCGACCTGCAGCTCGGCGCCGAGTGTGAAACGTTCCCAAGGAAAGGAATAGCGTACCGTCAGATCGTGGCCCCGACTGTAATCGCCCGCGCCGTAGTTTTCGTTCTTGATCGTTCGATAACGGAAGTCGAACTCGCCGCCGAACTGCGGCCGCCAGCCGACGCGTGCCATGTGGCTCTGACCGCCCACTGCATCGCCGGGAATACGTGCGTTGCCGAACCAATGGCCCAGCACGTAGCCGTCGTTTGCGAGTCCGTCCTGATAGACGCCGTTCACATACCAGGCGTTCTGCCATTCGGACACTTCGTACGTCGCATCGAAACGCTGCCAAAGCTGCGGGAAATCGATGCCGGCCGATAAGGAGGCATTGCCCAGCCGGTAATTCGTGCTGTACGAGGTGTCTTCGCCTGCATATTCGAAGTAGGCCGCGAACGGCACGTTGCCGGGGAAGATGAAGCGACTGGTGAACGCCGCCGCCTGGTTGCCGAACTGCTCCTGGTTCAAGGGATCGGAGACATTGTCGTACTTGCTGGGATTGAAGAACGCATTGAATAGATCTCCCCACGAATCGCTGCGGTCGCCGCCGCCGTACTGCATGACGCGGTTGGCGGAAATGGACCAGCCGCTCACCGGTTGAATGCCGATGCTCGCGCCCGCGAGACGCGGGTGACCACTGGTGAAACCGCCTTCGTGAAGGATGCGGTCCGAATGCGCCATCTCGGCGATGAAAGCTTCATAGATGATGCCGAGCCGCGTGAACGGCCGATAGTTCGAGAGCGTTACCGAGGGCATGGTCTCGCTCTGCGTACTCACGAGCATGCTGCTG
>CBJNAT010000587.1:0-2855 GCA_966434585.1 uncultured Gammaproteobacteria bacterium
CGGATCGTCGTGCCAGAACTCGACTTCGACACGGCGATTCATGGCGCGTCCCTGCTCGGAGTCATTGCGCGCAACCGGTTGATCGGAGCCCCGCCCGTCGCTCAACACCATGGTCGTTGGTAGTTGCAGCGCATCCTGCACGGCAAGCGCCACACGCTGCGCACGCGCCTTCGACAATGCCAGTTGTGTGCCGTAGATGCGCTCATTGCGACCGGAGAGCGGCTGATCATCCGTATAGCCAACGAACTTCACCATCACGTTCTGCTTACTGGCCAAATTCTCCAGCGCTTGGTGTATGTGCTCGATGAACGGCTTCGGGACGGTGGTTGCGTCATCGTCGAAACGCAGCGGCAACACGACATTCTTGAGACGCGCGCGTCGTGCATGTCCTTCCTTGAAGCGCATTTTGCACAGCGTCTCCATGCGACACACCTTCACGCGCTTGAAGTCCTCCTTGACGAGCACTTCGTGATCGACGAGGTGCGCTTTCATTTCGTCGTACCACACTTCGACTTCCACGCGGCGATTGAGCGCGCGGCCCTGGACTGTCGCATTGCTGGCAATAGGTCGCGAATCGCCCGCCCATTCATACGACACAGCATCGGCCGAGAGATTGAGCCGTGTCTTGAGGAACTCGGCGACTTCACCGGCGCGCTCGCGAGATAGACCTTGATTGTCGCCATAGCGCTGCGCAAGCGTCGCGGACAGCGGCTGATTGTCGGCGTGCCCGACGAGATGCAGACGCACATTGCGCCGGTCGTGCAGTTCGTCCAGCACCTTGCGCAGCGAGTCGACGTAGCTCGGCGGAATGTCCGCCACGCCGGACTCGAAACGGATCGGCGGGATCACGTTCTGCAATTTCACCGTCTCGACCTGCTCGGTCGTGACCTGCCGCGTTTCGACGGTATCGCCGTTCTCCTCCTTCAGCAGCTGCGCATCCTGCGTCCACTGCGACATGGGCATGTCGCTCGAGAGATGCCGCTCGACCGCCTCGCCCAGCGAGGTCTCTTGAACGGGCTCCGCGCTCGCAGCCCACGCGAGCAGCGTTCCGCAGGCCACAGCTAAGTAGTGTTGCTTCAACATGGCATTCACCTTCAGCGGCTCTGCTGCGGTTGGGCGGAAGGCTCGCGCATGCTGGTGCGCTCGACCGGTGCACCCAGCCGCCAGAACACTTCGGGCTCCACGTCCAGCGCATAGCAGCAGTTGAGTGCCTGCCAGCGCTGCATGATTTCCTGCTTGATGACCGCAAGGCGCTGCTGCACGAGCGCTTCATCTTCGAGGTCCGCGAGATAGGACAGGCGCAGAACGGCCGGAGCCTTCTTCAGCTGTTCGAGCAATAGGTCGAGCCGTGGTTGCCAGTGTTTGCGCATCTGCGTCGTGCCCGGCTCGAACACGGCATCCATGAGGTCGAGCCCGATGACGCGATGGATGGACGCACCGAAGTTGAAGCGCAGCACCTTACCCCGCGTGGCGCGCTCGATACGCAGCGGCTTCGTGGAGGCGCGATAACCGCTCGGCAACGTGCGATCGTCCAGCTTCAGCACGAAGTTGCTGCCGCGGTCTTCGCGCGGGGTGATCGCACAGGTGATGTGGAACCGACCGTAGCCATCCGTGATCGCCGTGAGGCCACGCGCGCTCACGACACGAACACCCGACAGGCCACGCTCTCCGCTGTCTTGATAGCCGTTGCGATTGGCGTCGTCGTACACCTTGCCCGTGACGTCGGTGCAATCGAACGTAACATCGGGAATCACGCGCACGGTGGCTGTCGCTTCGTTCGACAACGGCTGACTCGTGAGCTGATGGTGCGACTGCACGCGATTGACGAACTCGCCTTCGCCGACACCCGCGCCGACCGTCAACAGCATCACCAGCTCATGTCGCGCCGAGCCCTCGACGGACAAGTCGCTCCACACGAGCTCGCGGCCGACGAGCGTCGGCTCGACCGGCACGTTGTCGAGTCGAGCCGAGCCTTTCACATAGCTGAAACCCGGCGGGAGCCGATCCACCACGCGCACATCGAACAACGGCACGGGCGTGACGTTCCGATACGTGATCACGTACGGGACGATCTGACCGCGCGTGACGTTCAGCATCGGCGTCGTCTTGGTCATCGCCAGTACGCCCTGCAGATCCGGATCGACGGGAATGTGGTTGTTGAAAATCTGGCTCGAGCCCGGCACGCCACTGTCATCGAAGAGCACACGCAGGTAGTAGCGCGTGCCCAGCGTGCGTGCACGAACGGCGGGCGGCGGTGCGAGCTCTGAGGGCTGCGCTTCGCAATGTTGTGCCGTCGCGGCAATTGCATCGTCCGCGCTCGCAGGACAGGTCGGCACAGAGAACGCCGCGGCGCCAGCGCCGGAGGTCGGCGGAATGATTTGCGAGGGCCCCGCGATGTAGCCGGCTGACGGCGCCGTCACATCGATCGTGTAGCTCGCGCCACTTGGGCACGCCGGATCCGCAAAGTTCAGGTCGAAGCGGTAGTAGCCGTGATCGAGCGTGATCTGATGCTGCTGCGCCGGATCGTAGAAGCAGCTGCTCGGTAGCACGGCGCCACCGCTATCGCGCAGCGTCACCGTGGCGCCCGGAATCGGCGTACGCACGATCGTGTTGTAGATCACGCCGTTCGGTGCGAGCGGCAGATCGAGGTTCTGCAGGTTGCTGCCGGCCTGCACGACGATGTCGGCAATGCGCTGCAGATCATTGGTGAAGATGGACTGTGCGCGACCGAGCTTCGCAGTATTGGCGCCTGCATTCGGGGCAGTGAACCGCAGCTCATAGCGATCGGCCGTCTGATAGTTCGGCGCGACGCCGCTGATGCGGTACGCGCCGCTCGCGTCCGTACGCGCCGTGTG
>CBJNAT010000588.1:0-2849 GCA_966434585.1 uncultured Gammaproteobacteria bacterium
GCACTGCGGGAGCGGCAGGGGCTTGCCGCCGATGCGGCAACAAACCGACGCGTTGCCGTAAGACAAACCATGAGCCTGAGAAGGAGCAGCGCAAAGTGCGATCCATTCGCTGTTCTGCAGCTCGAGCGCAGTGGCATATCGCTCGCCGTCGACGCACAACTCTCAAGACTCGACGCGCATGAGCAGCTTCTATCCGATTCTGGTGAGCATCGCCGCCGCGACTGCGGGCAATGCTTCCACGGCGACCGTCACGACCCAGTCGCTGGATGCCGTCCGCGATGCGGCCGCCGCCTACGTGCGCACGCAGCTGCCCCCGAACAGCGGCACTTACTATTTGACTGCAGGCACGCTCGACTCGCGCCTGCGACTCGCGCCCTGTGGCGAACCGCTCGACGTAACGATGCCCTCGAGCATGGTCGGCGGTGCGCACGTAACGACCGCGGTGCGGTGCAAGACGCCCCAGACGTGGACTGTCTACATCCCGGTCAACATCGAGAGCGAAGCACCGGTGCTCGTGCTGCGACACGGCGCCGCGCGCGGGGCGCAGCTGAGCGCAGCCGATGTGGAACTGCAGGTGCGGCGCCTGCCGGGTATCGGCTCGCGCTATGTCGCAGACCTGACGAGCCTCGAAGGCAGGCGACTGAAGCGCTCGCTTCCTGCCGGTAAACCGCTGACGCCCGAGGTACTCGTCCAGGACGTAGTCGTGCGCCGCGGTCAGCGGGTGATCCTGCTGGCGGCCACGGACAACTTCGAAATCCGTGCGCACGGCACCGCGCTGAGCGACGGGCATTCCGCCCAACGCATCCGCGTGCAGAACGAGAGCTCGAGCAAGATTGTCGAGGGCGTGGTGGAGAGTGGCGAGGTGGTGAGGGTGGTGCCGTGAGAGGGCGGCTAGCCAACTAGTCTGCTAGCTTGCTAGCCAGAAGAAGGTATCGGATCCCCTCTGGCTAGCCGACTAGCCGACTAGCCGACCAGACCGCCCGTTTGACGTATTCAGCCAATCGTTCATCCCCTCCCCTAATCCCCCCTTAAGAGCGTCCTCCACACGAGTGCTAAAGTGCTCAAAATCGCTGCCGCTAACGAGGTCATGGCAGCTATAGGAGAGCTGACGTGACCAACAAAATCGGCGGCTTCGACAATCGTCCGGTGCAAGTGAGCACCGACCGCAAAGTCGCGCGCTCGGAAGATTCGTCGGCGAGTGCCACGGGCACGACCCAAGCACCCGAGCCGGTGCGCATCACCGACCAAGCCAAGCAATTGGCGGCGCTCGAACAGGCCATCAAGGCCATGCCAGCGGTCGACGAAGCGCGCGTGGCGGAAATCCGCAAGGCGCTCGACGAAGGGCGTTATCAAGTGAACGCCGAACGCATCGCGGAGAAGCTATTGCGCAGCGAGCGCGATCTTCTCGGGTAAGAGGCTCATACCGTGCAGGCATCCGTGTGTCGTGAACATCTCGACAAGCTGATCGCGGCGGAAACCGAGGTGCTCGCACGCCTCGAGGGCCTGCTGGACCAGGAGCACGAGGTCATTCGTAACAACGACATCGACGGACTCGAACGCACCGGCGATGCGCGCCAGAACTGCATCGTCGAACTCGCGCGTATCCAGGTCGAACGTCGCACGCTCTGCCGCATGATGGACGTGACGATGGATCCCCAAGGCATCGAGCGGTTGCTGCAGTGGTGCGATGCGTCGCATGAGCTGCAGGCGCGCTGGGCCACCTGCGCCGATCGCGCGCGTCGTTGCCGAGATGCGAACGAACGCAACGGCGCACTCGTCAGTGCGCGACTGAAACGCGTGGAAGGTCTGCTCGATGTGCTCACGGGCCGCACGCATGCGGCGCAACCAATCTATTCAGCCAGCGGTAGTACCCAGCACGTGCGCTCGGGGCAGTTGCTGGCGGCGAAGGCTTGAATAGGCGTGAGGCTTGAGGCCTGAGGTAAGAAGGGTCTTCCTGCATCTGACCCTCAAGCCTCAAGCCCCACGCCTCAGGCCTTTCAAGAACTACACGACAACATCGAACAACCCGCCTTGTGCCTCGCCCAATCGGGCCTTCTCGCAGCGAACGCTTCTTTCCCCGGCTGATCGTCGTACGGCCGGCGCAGCACATCCAATAGCTCGTGAATGCCTGCATAGTCGCCCTGCTCGGCGCGAGCGATGGCCTGCTGCGCGAGATAGTTGCGCAGCACGTACCGTGGATTCGTCGCCCGCATGAGCGCAATGCGCTGCTCGCTCGACAAGCGATCACTGCGAACACGAGCGGCGTAGCGTTCGATCCACTGCAGGAGCGCCAGCCCGATCTCCTGCCGCTTCGCTTCACTGTAGAAGGCCTGCTCGAATGGCTGCAGATTCGGGCTTTCGAGATTTACCTCGCTCAGCGCTCGGAAAAACAGCGTCATGTCCACTTCGCCCGTTTGCAGCACGTCGTAGAGCGCACGCATGAGATCGACATCCGCATCATCGCATGAGGAGAGGCCGAGCTTGCCCGCAATGTGCTTGCGGTCCGTGGCGATGTAGACGTCGGCAAAGCGATTCATGCCGACGTGCAGCGGCTCCTCGTTCGGAAACAACGAGAGCAGCGCGCCCGCGAGCGCGCCAAGATTCCACTGCGCAACGTAGGGCTGCTGGCCGAAGCGATAGCGCTTGCCGACGGCGTCGGTCGTGTTCGGCGTCCACCCGAAATCCATGTTATCGATCCAGCCGTACGGACCGTAGTCGATGGTGAGGCCGAGGATGGACATGTTGTCGGTGTTCATCACGCCGTGGACGAACCCGACGGCCTGCCAGTGCGCGATGAGCCTCCCCGTGCGCCGGGCGACCTCGCGGTAGAAGGCCGCGTACGTCTCCTT
>CBJNAT010000589.1:0-2848 GCA_966434585.1 uncultured Gammaproteobacteria bacterium
ATCGAGAATGTCTTTTGGTACGTCCTCCCAATGGAAGGGGTAAACGAAGTCTTGAACGTGTGTGCTCGATTCCGCCACTGAGAGCGTCGCGAGATCGGCATCGCGAGCATACGCATGCGCTTGCATTGATTCGCGGTACGCCGCTTCTGAACGCTGCGGCAGCACGGTGTGGATCGCGCTATAGCCGAGCGGCGCGACGGCATCGTAGGTGCGGTGATTGGCTTGCATGACGATGGTGATGCAGCCGCCCATGGATTGACCAATGCCGATCCTGATGGCCCCGTTTACTGCCGGGAAACCCTGCAGGAACGTGCCGTTTTCCAACCGCTGCAGAACTTCGCGCACGGCACAGTCGTTCGCGGCTGCGATCATCTCGATCGACAGCTTCGAGGAATCCGGAATGCTGCTCTCACCGACGCCGAGGTGGTCGCCTGCTATGAAGATGAGCCCTGCCGCCGTGTGATGCTCAGCTTGGCTGTACTGCGCGTGGCCTTGGAAGTACATGTCGAAGTAGCCACGGCTGTAGCCGCCACCCGGGAATGCCGCCATCACGATCGGTGGTGAGCACAGCCGCGCGGGATCGGGCAGATACGCTGTCAGGGCAATCTCTAGTGGGCCGGGTAGCGCAACCGCGCCGGAGACATCGACGCGCAGCTGGATGGTTTGCATGATGGCTATGGATCCTTTGGTTTGTGTGCACAGGCTTTAGCACGCCGACGTGCAAGGAAACGTTCGATTCAGGACACTGGTGAGCGTCATCACTTGTCCTCACCCTCGCTCAAACACCGCCGCCATGCCCTGTCCCCCGCCGATGCACATCGACTCGAGCGCATAACGACCCTGACGACGTTCCAGTTCGTACAACATCGTGGTGAGAATCCGAACACCCGTCGCGCCGATCGGATGGCCCAGCGAGATGCCCGAGCCGTTCACGTTCAAGCGATCCGGGTCGTTCCAACCCCAGCCTTTCAACACGGAGAGCACTTGCACGGCAAATGCCTCATTCACTTCGACGAGATCCATCTGATCGAACGACAGACCCGTGCGCGCGAACAGCTTTCGCACCGCAGGCACAGGACCGATGCCCATCGTCGCCGGATGACAGCCCACCGCAGCCCAGCCCTTGAGATATGCGAGTGGCTGCAGCTTCAGCGCCTTCAGCTTGTCTTCCGCCACGATCAAACAAGCGGCCGCCGCGTCGTTCTGTTGTGCAGCGTTACCCGCAGTGACTGTGCCGTCCTTCATCACCGGCTTGAGCTTCGCCAGTGTTTGCAAGTTGCTGTCGGCACGAACGCCTTCATCGCGCGCAAACACGAGCGGCTCGCCTTTCCTCTGCGCGACAGTGATCGGCACGACTTCCTGCGCAAACTTGCCCGCTTCCCACGCTGCGGCGGCCCGCTGATGGCTGCTCACTGCATACTCATCGGCCGCTTCGCGGGAGATCGAGTATTCCTTCGCCAAGTTCTCCGCCGTCTCGATCATTCCGGAGATGACGCCGAAGCGCTCCACCGGCTGAGAGCGCTCGCGGCCGCGATCCAGGCGATCGTGTAGCTTCACCGAACCCGAGCGCACGCCCCAACGCATATCCGTCGTGTAGTACTCGATGTTGCTCATGCTCTCGACGCCGCCCGCGATCACCACATCGGCCGCGCCGCTTTCAACCATCATCGCCGCGGTGACGATCGCTTGCAGGCCGCCGCCACACCGACGATCCAGTTGCATCCCGGGCACTTCGATCGGTAATCCAGCTTGCAGCGCCGCCCAACGACCGACGCAGGGTGTCTCGCCGTTCGTGTACGACTGCGCGAACACGACATCATCGATCCGCTCGGGATCGAGCGACGTTCGCTGCACCACTTCTTTGATCACAGCCGCACACAGGTGCTCGACCGCAACGGGTTTGAGTGCGCCGCCGAATGCACCGACGGCGGTGCGGACTGGAGCGATGATGGCTGCTCTTCTCATGATGGTCTCTACGTTTCAGGCTTGAGGCTTGAGGCTTGAGGCGTAAGCGGGATGTTCCGTTCATCCTGAGCTCGTCGAAGAACTTCTGCGTTGCTCGCTAACAGCCCTTCGACCAGCTCAGGGCGAACGGAAGTCTTTCAAGCCTCAAGCCTCACGCCCCAATTCTCATTTCGCAAACGACGCGCTGGATGAATCTGCATAAAACGGCTGATGGGCCAGCATGCCCCCATCCACCATCAGCGTGTGGCCGGTGACGAACGCGGCTTCATCCGAGACGAGATAAACGACGGCAGCAGCTATGTCTGTCGGCTGACCCATTCGCTTCGTCAGGTGATGACGCAACATCATCGTGCCCACATCGGACGCCGCAATGCTCTTCTCGGTTGCGGGTGTCACGATGAACCCTGGCGAGATGGCGTTGCAGCGGATGCCGTCCTTGCCGTGCTGGGTGGCAACGTACTTCGTCAGCGCCACGATGCCGGCTTTCGATGCGCCGTAAGCGCTCTGGGACAGCATCCCCGCGTGTGCAGCGCCGGAGGCGGTGTTGACGATCGAACCGCCGCCGCGTGCCCGTAGGTGCGGAATTGCGTACTTGCAGCCGAGCATGGTGCCGCGGAGATTGATGCGCATGATCTCGTCCCACACCGTAACATCCATCTGCTCGACAGGTGCGTCCCGCGTACTCGACAAGCGAGTGTCGGCCGCGTTGTTATGGAGAATGTCGAGACCGCCGAAGCGCTGCACGGCGAACTCGATCATCTGCTGCACTTGTGCCTCGCTGCCCACATCGACAGCGATTGCCGCAGCCTCGCCATGAGCGCATGCGAGCTTCGCCTGGTTCTCCGCGGCTTCGAGGTTGATGTCGGCGAACACCACCTTCGCA
>CBJNAT010000590.1:0-2845 GCA_966434585.1 uncultured Gammaproteobacteria bacterium
ATGGCCTCGGCGCTCAATGTGCTCGGCCAGAACTGCAACGATGTCGTGTCTGCCGAAGCAGCGATGATGCTCAAGGAGCACTTCATCGATACCTATGGCGAAATCCGCTACACGATGAGCGATGGAGAATCAGGCGGCTCGATGCAGCAGAACTGGATAGCGGCAAATTACCCGGGACTGCTCGACGGTATCCAGCCAAGCGCCACCTACTCCGACATATGGATCACCATGCAGGAGGCGGAAGACTGTCATCTCCTTGATCGTGTGTTTCATTCCGCATCGCCGCTACTGTGGGCACTGCCGCTGAATCAGACTCAGGTTTCGGGCTTTGCATCGATCAGCGTCTGCCAGTCGCTGTACGACAACCCCACCGGCGAGATGCAGTATTCGCGCACTTGGTTTGATCCCGAGTTCGCTGGCGGTTGTCTTGGCGGGGCCCTCGGCAATCCGGGCTCGGTCCTGCAAACGAATCCTTCTTGGGTTTACGACGCGCAAACCAATCCAGCCGGTACGCGCTGCACGTTGCAGGACTATGCCGTCGCCATCTGGGGCCGTCGGCCGCCGAAGGCTTGGGGTGCGGTGGAGCAAGCGATCGGGCGCGGCTTCGCGAACCGCCCGTTCGATAATGAAGGTGTGCAATACGGTTTGACGGCCCTGCAGAACGGCCAGATCACACCGGAGCAATTCGTCGATCTCAACGAAAAGATCGGCGGCCTCGACATCGACTGGCACTGGCAACCCCAGCGCAGCGTCGCAGACCCGCGCGCGCTGGACATCGCCTACCGCGCGGGCAAGGTCATGTACCCGCGCGAAGCGGCGAAAGTCCCGATCATGGATTTACGGGGCGCAGACAACGTCGAAATCCATACCGACCTGCACAGCTACGTGCTGCGAGCGCGGCTCGATCAAGCCAACGGCCATCACGATAATCATGTTGTGTGGACTGGACCGCCGCCGATCGCGGGCGACCCGCAGAGCGTCGAGCAATCATTCCTGGTACTCGATCAGTGGCTGGCCAGTATCGAGGCGGATCATTCCGACGCATCGCCGGAAGAAAAGGTGTTGCGCCACAAGCCCGCCGAGGCAGTCGACGCTTGCTGGATCGCAGGACAGAAGATCACGGATATGACGATCTGCCGTGCCGCCTTTCCCTATTTCGCAGACCCGCGCATCGTCGCCGGCGCACCACTGACCAACAACATTCTGAAGTGCCAACTCAAACCGCTCGATCCGGCCGACTATCCCGTGAGCTTCACTGTCACGCAGTGGGGACGCCTCGCAGCAGCCTTTCCAACGGGCGTATGCGACTGGAGCCGGCCGGGTGTCGGTCAGCGGCCGTCCGTCCCTTGGTTATCTTTCGCCTCCGGTCCGGGCGGCAAGGCGCTCGGGCCTGCGCCCACAGCGCGCCTGCTCAATCGGTGAGGACGCCTTCACTTGATCTCGTTGAAAGGCAGATCTTTGTCGACGCGCAGATCGCCCGGCAGACCCAGCACGCGTTCGGCAATGATCCCGCGCAGGATTTCATCGGTGCCACCCGCGATGCGCAGGCCGGGCGCCCACAGGTAGCTGTTTTGAAATGCCTTCACGCGTGCGTCGTCGGTTTCTTCGATCGCCGCGTTCTCCAGCAGATCGAGCGCGAACGCAGAGAGATCCTGCCGCGTCTTCGCCATGACCAGCTTGCCGATGGCAGCCTCGGGTCCGGGCGCTTGTCCCTTGGAAAGCGCGGTGTGCGCGCGCAGCCGCAGCAACTCGAGGCCCGCGTCGTTGATGTAGAAGCGTGCGATGGCCGCGCGCACGGCCGCGTTGTCGAGCTGCGTGCCGCCGTTCTCGTGCGGCATTGAACATGCGAGTGCGATGAGCTCTTCGTAGCCGGGCATGTCGGGCGGCTTGCCGATCGCCATGCGCTCGTGGGAGAGCGTCGTGAGCGCGACCTTCCAGCCCTCGCCGACAGCGCCCACTCGCTGCCGGTCCGGAATGCGCACGTCGGTCAGGAACACTTCATTGAACTCGGCTTCGCCGACCAGCGTGCGAATGGGCCGCACCTCGATACCCGGCGTGCGCATGTCCAGATAAAACATCGTGAGGCCTTTGTGCTTGGCCAGATTCGGATCGGTGCGCGCGAGCAGCAACCCGTAGTCAGCGCGATGCGCGAAGGAGGTCCACACCTTCTGGCCGTTGACGAGCCACTCGTCATCTTCTCGTACCGCGCGCGTGCGGATGCCCGCGAGATCCGAACCCGCTGCCGGTTCGGAGAACAGCTGGCACCAGATCTGCTCGCCCCAAAGCGCGCGTTGCACCATCGGCTGCGCGACGCTAGGTGGCAGGTATGTGTAGATCGTCGGAATGCACATGCCCATCGTCACCTGGAACGGCACAGTGCACACCCGGTAGCGTGCTTCCTCCTGCTGGAAGATGGCCGCTTGCAACGATGTGCCGCCCTGCCCGCCAACATCCTTGCGCCACGCGATGCCGACGTAGCCCGCGGCCGATTTCGCTCCTTGCCATGCGCGCGCGCGTTCGATGCGCTCATCTTCGGTGGCGTCACGATCGTGCGGCAGCTCGAATCGCGGCGCATTCGCGGACAACCATGCGCGCGCCTGCGCGCGATAGCTCGCCTCTTCGAGAGAATCTTTGAAATCCACGCGGGTTTCCTTAAGCGGCCTGACGCGCCGCAAGCGAGCGGACCAGGCGATCGACCCAGCGCCCGCGATGACCGAGGGACTGCGAGAGCAGCCGCGCGCGTCGCAGATACAGCTGGCAGTCGTTCTCCCAAGTGAAGTCGATGCCGCCGTGCAGCTCGATAGCTTCTTCAGCCGCAAAGCAGAAGGCGTCAGTCGCCGCGAGT
>CBJNAT010000591.1:0-2842 GCA_966434585.1 uncultured Gammaproteobacteria bacterium
GATGCGCGCGAGGGCGCGGCTGCGTTTGCGGAAAAGCGCGCGCCAGTGTGGCGCGGTGTGTAGGAGCCGAGATCTTCCGAGCGCCACTCGAGATCTCCGACCCCCACCGACGCGTTCTGCACGTCGCACCGATTGAGCGTACGGGTGGAGGGGCGGATCGTGCACAGAGAGTTTCTTGGCTTTGGCGGCGTCGTGCTGCGCGGCGAATCGATCGGTGATCCCGACGCACCCCTTGTGTTGTTGCTCCCTGGCGGCGGCCAAACGCGAGCGGCATGGGACGGCGTTGCTGCGGCGCTCGTGAACGCAGGCCGGCAAGTGTTGAGCCTCGACTTGCGAGGTCACGGTGCGAGCGAGTGGCCGACCGATGGCCGCTATGATTTCGATGCGTATGTCCGTGATCTGCGAGCAGTGCTGGCAGACCTACCTACGCGGCCCGTGATCGTTGCCGCGTACTTGGGCGGATGGATTGCAACTGTGGCGCTCGGCGAGGACGGGGCTCATCTCGCTGCAGGCTTGGTGCTCATCGATGCACCTCCAGAGATGGATGAAACGCTCAGTCGCTCGGTTGTCGACGCCATGCGTCGTCGAGCCGAGAGAGCTGGGCAGCCGACGTGGGACGTTCGCTTGCTGGGTGCCATTCAGGCCTCCGACGTCACGCCCCGGGTCAAAGCAGCTGCCGACAAACTCGCGTTGCCCGTATTGGTCGTACGCGGCGCTCGGAGTCGGTTCGTCGACCATGATTCGATCGCGGCCTTCGTCGAACGAATCGTAAACGCCGAGCTGGCCGAAATCGATGACGCGGGAGATTCGATCGCGACCGAAAAAGCCGAGACTTTCAACTCCGTGTTGCTGGATTTCCTCGAGCGCCGCGCACCGCTGGCAGCGCCGGAATATCGAGACGGTTCGGACGCGCGGACTTTGCGCGATGCGCTCGGCTGCTTCGCCACGGGTGTCACTGTCGTCACCGCGATGACACCCGAGGGAGTGCCGATCGGACTGACCGCGAACTCGTTTACGTCCGTGTCGCTCGATCCGCCGTTGCTGCTGGTGTGCATCGCGCGAAGCGCATCGTGCGCAGCTGCGCTGGAAACGGCCCAGCATTTTGCGGTGAACGTGCTGCACATTGGCCAGCAACCCACCTCGGTTTGTTTTGCGAAGAAAGGAGAAAGCCGGTTCGCTTCGACCGCATGGGAAGCGGGCGAGTACGGGACACCCGTCATCCATGGCTCGCTCAGCACGTTCGAATGCGAGCGACACGCAACGCACGACGGGGGCGATCACGTCATTCTTGTCGGCCGCGTCGTCCGTGCGTGCTTCGATCCACGCCGCGATCCGCTGCTGTACTTCCGGGGGAAGTATCGCCGGCTGCATTTCGCCTGAAGAGCTATGACTATCGCTTCGCCCATCGACGCTGCGCAGATAGAAACACTCTGGGACGTCCTCTGCTGGCATGCCCGTGCAACGCCCACTGCGGTTGCGCTGCAATTCGAAGGACGACAGCAAACGTACGGAGGATTGATGCAAGCAAGCTCGTTGCTTGCCGACGAGCTTGCGCCGCGCGGTATCGGACGCGGCACTCGCGTCGGTTATCTAGGCAAGAACAACGACCGCTATTTCCGATTGCTGTATGCGGTCGCACGCCTCGGCGCCGTGTTGGTGCCGCTCAACTGGCGGCTCGCGTCAGAGGAATGGACATTCATTCTCCGCGACGCGAATGCGGCACTCTTGTTCGCCGATGAAAGTTTTCTCGACGCGGGGCGTGCACTCACGAATGCGCTGGGGCTCGCGCCGGCCGAGCACATTCCCGAGCTGCACACACGTTCCAGCGTCGTGCAGCGAGGCTCGAGCGCAGTGCACGGCGACGACGTCGTGTTCCAAGTGTACACGTCCGGCACGACCGGTCGGCCGAAGGGTGCGATGCTCACGCACCGCAATATGCTGGCACTGCGTGCTCCGGGTTATGCCGCAGGTTTGCATTGGTTTCCCCAAGCTCAAGACGTGAGCTTGGTTGTCTTGCCCGTCGCACACATTGCCGGCACCGCGTATGCGCTGTTTGGATTCTACGGTGGTGGTCGCGTTGTCATCGCGAAAGAGTTCGATGCACGACAGACACTCGAGTTGATCGAGTCCGAAAGTACCACTCATGTGCTGCTCGCACCGGCGGTGCTGCAACAACTGCTCGAGCATCCAGCAGCAGCGAGCACGGATTTCAGCGCTCTGCGGTATATCACCTACGGCGCATCGCCCATTCCGGAAGTGCTGCTACGACGTGCGCTCAGCACACTCGGCTGCGAGTTCATCCAGATGTACGGGATGACCGAAGCAGCCGGTGGCGTCGTCGCGCTCACGCCCGAGGATCATCGATCAGGTGATCCCAATCGCTTGCGTTCCGCGGGCCGTGCCATGCCAGGGGTTGAGATAGCCATTGTGGACGCAGGCGGTAGAACTCTGGATGCGGGAGAGATTGGCGAAGTCGTCGTGCGCTCGGCCGCCGTGATGGCTGGTTATCACAATCTACCCGAGGCGACCGCAGGGGCGATGGTGGACGGCTGGTTGCGCACCGGCGACATCGGGCATTTAGATGCGCAAGGCTATCTATTCTTATTCGACAGAGCCAAGGACGTCATTGTCTCTGGTGGCGAGAACATCTATCCGGCAGAAGTCGAGAACGCCATTTTCGGTCACCCAGACGTTGCGGAGGTGGCCGTCATCGGCGTGCCTTCGCAGCGCTGGGGCGAAGAGGTGATGGCAGTGATCGTGCCGCGGGCAGGCGCGAGCCCTGAGTTGGCTTCCATTGCGGGATGGGTGAAGACGCGCATTGCTTCCTTCAAGGTGCCCAAAC
>CBJNAT010000592.1:0-2836 GCA_966434585.1 uncultured Gammaproteobacteria bacterium
CGTACTTCCACGGGCAACCTACCGGCACGGGCCGCTTGCGCGATCGCGAGCATGTTGCTACCGCGACCGGAAATCAGAACGACGATGGGCAGCAGTGCGCCGACGGTATTCGCCTGCGTGGTCATCCGTTCACGATCAGCCATGCACGATGACGCCGCCCGAACCGCGGCGCACTTCGCCGATGACGATGGGCGCTTCGCCTTGCGCTTTGAGGCACGCAAGCGCGGACTCCACATGTTCGGCTCCGACGGTGACTGTCATGCCGATGCCGCAGTTGAACGTGCGATGCATTTCAGGCTCGGCGATGTTGCCGGCCCGCCGCAGCCATTCGAACACTTCGGGCCTGTTCCAGGTCTTCGTGCTCAGCACGACTTCGAATCCGGTGGGAATCACTCTTGGAATGTTGTCGACGAGGCCGCCACCCGTGATGTGTGCGATCCCATGGACGGGAACTCGCTTCAGCAGCGCGAGCAGCGGCTTCACATAGATGCGTGTCGGAGCGAGCAACGCATCGTAAAGCGTCTGGTCGCCGATCTTTGTCGTTGCTGTCGCGCCCGAGGCACTCAGCACTTTGCGAATGAGCGAGTAACCGTTCGAGTGCGGGCCGGAGGAAGGCAGCCCGATGATGGCATCGCCCGGCCGCGTGTGACTGCCATCGATGAGCGCGTCTTTTTCCACGATGCCGACGCAGAAGCCGGCGAGATCGTAGTCATCCGCGGCGTACATTCCGGGCATTTCGGCCGTTTCGCCACCGATGAGGGCGGCACCGGCTTGGACGCAGCCTTCGACGATGCCTTTGATCACGGCTTCGGCGACATCGACGCGCAGCTTGCCGGTGGCGTAGTAGTCGAGGAAATACAACGGTTCGGCGCCCTGCACCACGACGTCGTTGGCGCACATCGCGACGAGGTCGATGCCGATGGTGTCGTGGCGTCCCGTTTCGATCGCGAGCTTGAGCTTGGTGCCGACACCATCCGTACCGGACACGAGTACCGGGCGTTTGAAACGCTCCACCGGCAGCTCGAATAACGCGCCGAACCCCCCCAAGCCAGCAAGGACTTCGGGTCGCATCGAGCGTTGCACGTGCGGCTTGATGCGCTCGACGAGCTCATCACCTGCGTCGATATCCACGCCGGCGTCGCGATACGTAAGAGGGTCTTTCGAAGTCATGTGTTGGCTCGCCGTGAACGAGGATGTGGCCGGATAAAGCATTCCATCACGATCCTGTCTCAACGCAGGGCGCACCAAAGGGTTCGCATGCGTGCGCCATCCTGGAGCGGTCGATCGCGATCGCTGTGGTATTTTACACACCCCGTTCAGAGCAGCCCCTCTCTCTTGCACATGGATTTCCGACCGACGTGGGTGCGTTCATTACTGCTGTTTCTGGTGCTCGTCACCGGGAGCGGCGGAGCATTCGCCGCCACGGTAGACAATCTCTACATCACGACCGTCACCGTGACCGATCGCACCGAGGCAGGCCGCGAGAGCGCCTTTGCGCAGGCGCTGGCCGATGTCGCGGTACGGGTCAGCGGTTCGCGCACTGCAGCCGATCGCTTGGGAGGCGCGGGGGCCAAGCGCTACGTGCAACGATTTGGGTACCTCGCGCAGGACCAGTTGCAGGTGGGTTTCGACCCGCGGGCAGTGGATGAGTTGCTCACGAATGCGGGCTTGCCGATCTGGGGACGCGAGCGGCCCGCGACGCTGGTGTGGTTGCAGGCAGACGATGGCACCGGCACGCGTCGTTTGATCACGAGTGCCACCTCCGCTCCCGAGCGAGATGCCGTGATTCGCGCGGCGCAGCTGCGCGGTTTGCCGATCACGTGGGCCACTCCGGCGACCGGCCTCGATGCAGTGCTCGCCCGCCAGCCTTCTCCTGCGGAGATCGATGCCGAGCGGCAACGACTGGGTGCGAACGCGCTGCTCATCGGCTTTGCGACACGTTCCGCCCCCGGGAGCGATCCGGTCGTGCGCTGGCAGTTCGTATTCGATGGCCAGGTGCAGGATGGCGCTGGCTCCGTTGAAAGCGGCATCCATCTCGCGGCTGACCGACTGGCCGAGGTGTTTGCCGCGGCGAGCGGCAGCACCTCAGACGTCATCGTCGAGGTGGATGGCATTCTCGATCTCGACGCGTATGCGCAGACGTTGAACTATCTCGAAGGGCTTACGCTCGTTCGCAAAGTCGACGTGCAGGATGTGCGCGACCAGACCGTGCGTTTCCATGTGGTCAGCCGCGGCGACGTCGGCAACTTGCGCCGTGCCTTGCTGCTGAGTAATCGATTGGTCCCCCAGGCACTCGAGCAGAGTGCGCCCGATCCGCAGAATGTCCGCCTGCGATTCCAACCTGCGCGCTGAGAGCGACGTGTCCGCGCTGCGCCACCTGCCGAATGCACTCAGCATCCTGCGCATGCTGCTCGCGATTCCGGTGGCGATGCTCATCTTGCGCGAGCAATTCGCGTTGACCTTCATCGTCTTCGCTTTCGCCGCGTTCACCGATGCGCTCGACGGTGCGCTGGCGAAGCACTTCGGCTGGACATCGGAGCTCGGCAAGCTACTCGATCCGCTCGGCGACAAGCTGCTGCTGATGACTGTCTTCATCTCGCTGACGGTGCTGGGTCATGTGCCGTTATGGCTGGCGGCCACGGCGGTGGGTCGCGATCTCGTGATTACGGCGGGCGCGATCGTTTACCGCCTGTGGCTGGGGCCCATTCATGGCAGCCGGCCCACACTGGTAAGCAAGATCAACACGCTGTGTCAGATCACTTATCTGCTCGCCGTCATCGAGGCGGTGGCGCTCGGCCGATTGTCGTCCGTGATCGTGACGGTGCTCGGAGCGATC
>CBJNAT010000593.1:0-2836 GCA_966434585.1 uncultured Gammaproteobacteria bacterium
GTGGGTTCGCGGTCATGCTTGTTTCATCCTAGTCGCCGATCGCGTAGTTCAGCCTTCCGGCGTCTTCGATCACTATCTTCTTGAAAACGAGCTCTTTCAGCAGTCGCTCCAACGAAGCCGCGTCAAGCTTTTTTGCGAAAAGAGATTCGAGGACACTTCGAAGCTTCTTCAACGTAGTCGGACGATTCTTCGGGTTCTTAGTCAGATGTTCGCGAACACGGTTAACCTGTTGAGAGAGCAACAGCGGAACGTTGTGCTCAGCCGTTATTTTTTGCTGCTGGCTCATACGAGACAAGATTCTCGGCTGTCTGTGCGGAAGCTGGTTCAGTTGGCCGAGCGATGCTCAAGTCCGGGTCTGCAACCAATGACGAAACCAACGCCGCAGTAGTGGACACCGCCAGCGCAGCGTCCAACCTTCCGAAAACCTCAGGTTCGGCATCGGACCCGACGTGGTGTGCAATGTGGCAGAAATTCCTTATCGCTTCTCCGAGAGCGAGCTCTCGATCACGCTTGCTCATGGACCGCTGCCCAGCCCCGTTTGCGAGTAACTTCCGCGCGTCTCCGGCTTTCTGCACGAGATCCGTAGATCTCCAAAGACTTTCGATTGCCCTCCGACATTCCGCGACTGCAGCGGTGTAGTGACCGAGTGCTAGATGCTTGCTGGCGAGGCGCACGAGTTCGACCGAGGCCCGCGATGATTCTGAGCTCAACGGAAGATTGACGCCGACGAGAAGTACATCGGCAGCACCGCACTCACTCAGAACCCTTACCCAGTCGCTGACGTTCACCCGCATCTGTAACTGATCATCAATTGAGCGTACGCCATTCGGTCCGTGGCTGTTGCCGCGGACATCGAGTGTGAAGACTAGCGGCTGGCCCTGTCTCTTCTGCTCGAGCGCAAGGAGCTGCGCAGACTGCAGGCACAGCCGATACATGACGTACTGATCGAATGATGCGTGATCTCTTGTTTCGTCACACCATGCCGTCTCCGGTTCTGCTTGACCCAACGGTAACGATTCATTGTCACCGTCGGCAGCTACGGAGACCCAGATCCGAGTGCCGAAGATGGAGATAGCCTCACCACGCTTCGGGGCTAGATTCCACGCCAGTGAAAATCTCACCTCGGACGACCCGAGACTTTGCCGGCCACTTATGTTTGCCGCGCGGACACTCCCGATGCCGAGCGACTCGTAGTTGATTCCCATCAAGCACTCCCTGAGGTCTGAGGGCATCGGCGGCGATTCGCAATGATTCTGTGGTCCGACTCACGCGGTCACCCGGTCGCGGAGATGGCCCGACCTCGCCACTGATCAGCCAGCGCCGCTCGCCGTCGTATCGCACCTTACCCTCCGCTACGAGTTCATCAAGGGCTCGCTTCAAGTTCTTGGCCGAAATCTCCGCGCCGATGCGCCGGTTGATTTCAGTCGAGGGCGAGCCGGGATAGCGCTCCAGATCCTCGCAGGTTAATGCTCGCAGCCGATGCGGCTGGATACGCACCAGCGTCGTTTTGCCATCCATTCCAGCCAGTTTCAGCAAGTCGGTGTACTTCATACCCGCCGTGCGTCCGATGGTCCCCACAAGCCCAACATCCAACAAGACGCCCGAGCCACGGTTTCAGCGACGCATCGTCGCTCGGTTCCAGCCCAATCGACAGCTCGCGCGACGTGAGTCCTTCGTTCTGCGCCAACAAGCCGAGCGTGATGCGTTCGAGTTGGGTGAGCTGGAAACGCTCATCCGCATCGTCGAGCAATCGGACCAACTCTATTCGACATTGCAGTTCTGAGGGCTCGAGCAGCGCCCTTACGCCGCCCTCATTGCTCGCACACGCAGACGTATCTGCTTTTCCGTCTCGATCACCGCGAACAGTGCTACGCCGACGCCCACGACCAACACGCCATCGAGCAGCGGTACCGGTTCGGTGCCGAATATGCGTTGCAGCGGCGGCAGGTAGGTGATTGCGAACTGCGCAAGGGTCACTGCGATCACAGTCATCCACACGACTCTCGTGCCCTTGACGGCATCCCAGGTTAACGACGTGCCGTAGATGTTGCGGATGAAGAACAGATGGAAGATCTCCATGACGACCAGCGTGTTCACAGCCAGTGTGCGCGCAAGATCGACCGAGTAACCGCGGTCCATTGCGTAGGCGAAGATGCCGAAGACTCCGGCCAAGAACAGCGCCGAGACGAGCACGATGTGCCATGCGAGCTCGCCCGTGAGCAACGGCTCATTTCGTGGACGCGGCGGGCGGCGCATCGTGTTCGCCTCGGTCGGCTCGAAAGCGAGCGCAAGGCCGAGCGTGATCGCTGTGATGAGATTGCTCCAAAGGATTTGCACGGGTGTTACCGGCAGCGTCATGCCGAAGAGCAACGCGACGATGATGGTCGTTGCTTCACCTGCGTTCGTGGGCAACGTCCAACTGATCACCTTCTTGATGTTGTCGTAGACCGTGCGGCCTTCACGCACTGCGGCGGCGATCGAGACAAAGTTGTCGTCCGCCAGCACCAGTTCCGCCGCTTCTTTCGCGGCCTCACTGCCCTTCCTGCCCATCGCAATGCCCGCGTCGGCCCGCTTCAGCGCAGGCGCGTCGTTGACTCCGTCGCCCGTCATAGCCACCGTCATCCCGTGCGACTGCAGCGCCATCACGAGACGAAGCTTGTGCTCAGGGCTCGTGCGAGCGAACACATCGGTGTCGATGACTGCGGCCGCCAATGCCGCCTCGTCCATCGTGTCGATTGCCGCCCCCGTCAAAACGTTCGCCGCATTCTTGAGCCCAACCTGCCTCGCGATCGCGGCTGCCGTCGTGGCCTCCTTGCTGCTTCTGATGTCGGGCGCC
>CBJNAT010000594.1:0-2827 GCA_966434585.1 uncultured Gammaproteobacteria bacterium
CACGATGCATGCGCGGCTCGAGGCGTAGCGCTGCTCGATACTCGGCCTCCGCACCGCTGAAGTCGCCGGCAAATTGCAGCGCTGCGGCCAAGTTGTAGCGATAGGCAGCTCGATCAGGTGCGAGCGCTGTGGCTTGTCTGAAAGGTTCGATCGCTTCGAGCTGCGCGCCTGCGCGCGTGAGCACGACACCGATCGTGTCGAACGTGAACGCATCCTGCGGTTGCAGCGAGAGTGCTTGCAGTGCGGCTTCCGTTGCAGGGCGCGGTTGTGTGAGCGCCAATAAGAATCGCGCGCGCTGCGCATGAAAATCCGCGCGCTGAGCATCCACCTTCAGCGCACGGCCAATCACATCGAGTGCTTTGCCGAACTGCGCATGCTCCGCGGCGATCATCGCCAGCAGGAAGTACGCGTCGGCATACAGAGGTTCTTGCGCGAGGATCGCCATGCACAGTTCGTGTGCATGGCGGTAGTCCTTCGCTTCGAGGGCGGCTTCGGCCTCGCGCTGCAAAGCCTCGAGGCTTGGATGTGCAGCGCCCGGCGCCATGATCGCTACAGTGCGAAATCGTAGGCGAAGCGCACGCCGACTTCGCGCGGTCGCAGGATGTCACGATAGTAGCTGCGGACGTCGACGGGATCGCCGTTCTCATCCGAGAGTGTTTTGATCCAGCTGCGGTTCGAGCGTACTCCAGTGGCTGCATACTTGTTGAACAAGTTCTCCGCGTACAACGACACCGTCCACGCGTCGGTTCGCAACGTCACCGATGCGTAATGTACTGTAAACCCACCCAGCTTATCGGCACCCGCGCGACCACCAGTGCGAGTGAGTACATTGCCCTGAGCGGCTACTCCATAGTCCAGCCCGAGATCGAAGCCGGAAGATAGCGGCATCGCATACGCGAGCCAGAGACTGCCCTGTTGCTCAGGCGCGCCGGGCAGGCGATCGCCTTTTTGCCCCGCGATCGTGATGGTATTGGGCTGACCGAACCCGGCATCGCTGAAGATGCTCAGTAAGTGTGGAGCATCGGCGGTCAGCTCAGCCTTCGTATACGCGAAGCTGCCTCGCAGAGAAAGTTGCTCGGTGAACTCGCCGATGAACGAAAGCTCGAAGCCCTTTGTCTCTGCGCCTTTGCCATTGATGTTGATCGTTGCCTGTCCCACGTCTGTTCTGCTGATGAGCTGCGGATCCTTCCAATCGATGTAGTAGATGGAGCCGTTGACTACAAACCTGCCGTCCAGCCACTCGGTGCGTGCACCGATCTCGTAATTGACGGTCGTGTCGGGCGAGTACTCCATCTCGTTAGGCTGAGCGCACGGCTGCGGTCCGTTCACTGGGCAGGGTGTAATGCCGTTGGAATTGCCGATGCGATAGCCCTCGCTGATCGTTGCGTAGAGCATGACGTCGTCGGTGACGTCGTAAGAGGTATTGAACTTGAAGAGCGTGCCATCGTCTTTTTGGCCGCCAGGTCTGAAGTTCAGAACGATCGCATCGGCGGGTTCGCCGCCGAAGACAGTGTTGAAAAGCGGCGTATCGAAGGCGTTCCGTGTCTTGAGATCGTACTCGTACCAGCGGGCGCCGCCGGTGACTTGCCACCGGTCGGTGATGTGAAGCTGCAGCTCGCCGTAGAGTGCGATCTCTTCGCGATTGGTTTTGGCTACTTCGATGTACTCGAGGGCATCTGGCCGGTTGCCGCCCAGGTACTCCGCGTACAGAGGCGTGAACTCCCTGCTTTCAGCGCGGCGCTTCAATTCGTTGTAGAACGCACCGACGATCCAGTCGAGCTGACCTTCCGTTGCCGAAACTAGCCTGAGCTCCTGCGTGAACGTTTCGTCGTTGTACCGCTCGCGCGTGAAGGCAGAGAAACTGGGAAACGCCTCATAGCTGTACGCGAGAGAAAACAACAAGTCGGTTTGATCGCGGCTGCCGCGCTCACGATAGCGGGAAGCGCCCGAAGCAGAGGTCAGCTCTGCGAAGCCCAGATCCGCGGTGAGCTCTAGCGCCAGCAACTGGTTCTTGCGCTCGCTGGGTTCTGGATAGCGTAGCGACGAAACATACCTGTCGGTGCCTAGGACGTGCTGGTCCGCGGTTCGGCCGCCCACGTCCTGGTTTTGGTAGTAATACGTGAGGTTGACATCGAGCCCCTCGAGGGGGGCATACCTCAATGCGGCGCGCCCAGACAGTGTCTGCTCATCGTCCTGGTCTTTGTGGCGACGTAGATTCGCAGCGACAGCCGCCGGATTGCTGAAATCAGGTTGTGGGTCCGATACGCCGGGTTCCCGTACCAGGTAGTCGTAGTCGATGAATCCGCGATCATCCAAGTAATTGAGCGTGGTCCGGAACGCTAGCTGATCGTTTATGGGCAGATTGCCGGTGAATCCCACATCTGTTCCCAGGCCATCGCTCTTGGCAAGCGTGTATCCCCTGGCCCTTACCTGGACGGAAGAAGCGTTGAGCTCGGGGCGGCGAGGGATGTAGCGGATAGCGCCGCCCAATGTTCCTGCACCGTAAAGCGTGCCCTGCGGACCCATGAGCACCTCGACACGTTCGATGTCGTCCGGTTTCAGATCCAGATAGAGGGGTATCTCGCCGATGTAAGTGGCGACAGTGCCTCCGCCGGAGTTACCCAGCCCTTCGTTCGCGGTGATGGAGTTCGCATTCAATCCGCGGACGACGATCTGATTGGCAGCGCGCGCGCCTTGGTCAATCACATACAGCCCGGGGACGGTTCTCGACATCTCGGCGAGATCCGAGATCCCCTGTTGCTGAATGACCTCATCGCTCACCGCAGCGATATTCAACGGCACATCCTGAATACTCTCCGTGCGCCGG
>CBJNAT010000595.1:0-2814 GCA_966434585.1 uncultured Gammaproteobacteria bacterium
TGGAAGCGCGCCGGACGTCAGGGCTTGCAGCACGTCTGTGTGCTGGTGGACGACATGGCTCACGCACGCGCAACGTGTGCTGCCGCTGAAGCGACTGTGCTACAGGAACTGTTCCTCGACGAGACAGAAGCCATCTACGTCGCGCCCGGTGATTCCTCCGAGCTGCTCGTGGAGATCCTCAGACCCTCGCAGGCGGTTCTCGGTCTGTTCTCGATGATTCGCGAGGCTGCTCGCAATTGGGACGGGTCGGAGCCGGTACGCTCGCTGGGCTGAAGTGTATTGGCGTGATGGCGTGAGGACGTGATGGCGCAAGCCATTCGGACGCCATTTCGCCATCCTCTAATCACCCGCTGCGAATCCGCTCCGCCGCCGCCCACGCAAGCGCCATCACCGGCGCATTCGTATTGCCCGACACGGTCGTGGGCATCACAGAGCAATCCACGACGCGCACGTTCTGCACGCCGCGCACACGCAGATCCGGATCGGTCACCGCGTCCGAATCCGAACCCATGCGACACGAGGCGACTGCATGCGTGCCGCACAGCGAGAAGCGGCGGAAGTCCTCCAGAAGTTCTTCATCGCTCTGACGCGCGAGCGTTGGGAACAACTCACGCTCGATGAACGGCGCAATGGCTGGCTGTGCCATGTAGCGCCGCATGTAGCGCACGAGCGCCACGGCGGACCGGCAATCCTCTTCCGTCTGCAACCAGTTCGGTGTGATGGCGGGCAACACGTGAGGATCAGGTGAAGTTGCTTCGATCCTGCCCTCGCTCGTGAGCCGCAGCAGTTGCGCGTAAATCGTCACGCCGGGTTCGCGTTCGACGGTGGCCAGCGGCACCGGGAAATTGTCGTCACCGCGCGCGAACGTCAGAGCACCGAGGAACAGTTGCGCGTCCGCGCGCGAGATTTCCGGACGCGTGCGCACAAACGCGCCCACTTCGAAAGGTCCCGTCGCGAGCGGACCGTCGTGACGCAGAAAATAGCGCACCACGTTGCGCGCGAGTCCGAGTCCTTGAAACTCGCGATTGATGCCGCGGTCGTTCCGCAGGCGATAAGGAATCGTGAAGCCGAGATGATCGCGCATGCGGCGCCCGACATCGCGCCGATCCGCGAGTACAGGGACACCGGCACGCTGCAACACCTCGCCAGGACCGATGCCAGAGACTTGCAGCAGATGTGGCGAGGACAATGCGCCGGCGCTCACGATGATCTCGCCACGCGCTTCGAAACGAACCGCTGTGCTACCGGAGCGCGCGAGCACAGCCGTGGCACGCTTCTCCGCATCGAAGGCGATCCGCTCCACCTGCACTCCCGTTTTCACGACGAGGTTGCGACGCGAGCGCGCTCGTTCGAGGAACGCGACGGCTGCGCTCTGCCTTCGGCCGCGATAGATGTTGTGCGCGTAGTAACCGACGCCCTCGTTGTCTTCGCGATTCAGGTCGTCGCGTCGCTGCAAACCCATCTGTTCCCCCGCCGCGATCAGCGCTTCAGCCAGTGGGTATCGATACTTGCCCGTGGAGACATGCACCGGACCGCCCGCGCCGCGCAGGCCATCGTCACCGAGCTCATGATCTTCGATCGCGCGGAAGGCTTCGCGCATCGTCGACCAGCCCCAGTCCGTAGCACCGAGGCGCTGCCATTCCTCGTAGTCGGCTGCCTGCCCGCGAATCCAAATCATGCCGTTGATCGCGGATGAGCCACCGAGCCCGCGGCCACGTACCCACACTTCCTGCGCGGGATCGCCCTCGCGTCGGGGTTGTGCAACGGGGAAGTGCCATGCGTGCCGCGGATCGAGCACCAGCTTGCCGATGCCCTTTGGCATGTGCACGAGCGGCGTATCGTTGTGGCCGCCCGCTTCGAGCAGCAGCACACGAACGCTGGGATTTACCGAGAGCCGCTCGGCCAGCACGCAGCCGGCTGATCCCGCGCCGACGATGATGTAGTCCCAGGATTCGGCCATCGGCGATCAGACGGCGGTGAAGCCGCCGTCGATCACGAGCTCGCTGCCCGTGACGAAGCTCGCGGCGGTGGAGCAGAGATAAACGACTCCGCCGCCCAGCTCTTCCGGCTTGGCGAGCCGCCCGATCGGGTGTTGTGCAACGATGGCGGCTTCCGCCGCTTGCACCGAAGGCGTTGCGCCAAGATCAACATAACGCTTCATCATCGAAGACATCATCTCCGACTCGATCCCGCCGGGATGCACGCTGTTGACGCGAATCTTGTAGCCGAGCGCGGCGAACTCGATGGCAGCGCACTTGCTGAGCAATGTAACGGCGCCCTTGCTGCTGCAGTAGGCAGCGCACAGCGCCGCGCCCCTCAGCCCGCCGACCGACGAGAAATTCACGATGGAGGCGCCGCCAGGACGGGTCTTGCCACTGATCTTCAGTAGCGGGAGCAGTGTGCGCATGCCGATGACGATTGAATCGACGTTGACTGCCTGCACTTTGCGCCAAGCTTCGACGCTCATGTCTTCTATGCGGCCAACCGGCGCTATCGCGGCCAGATTCACCAATACATCGAGCCGGCCGTAGCGCTGCTGCAGTTCATCCGCCACCCGCTGCCAATCCGCTTCGCTCGTCACGTCGTGATGCAACGTGTGCGCGGCCGCCACATCGCCCACATTGGCGACATCCGCGGCAACCACGGTAGCACCGGCATCGTGCATCGCCTGGCACACCGCTCTTCCAATGCCGCCCGCTGCGCCCGTCACCAATGCAATCGTGTCTTCGAGTCCTATGGTCATTGCCCCTCCTTAGATTTCAGTGCGCTGTCCAACCGCCATCGATGACGAGCTCGGAGCCCGTGCAATAGCTG
>CBJNAT010000596.1:0-2809 GCA_966434585.1 uncultured Gammaproteobacteria bacterium
GTGCGCAGCGCGCGCATCGAGTGGCCGCACCTCAAAGCGCAAGTGATCGCAGTCGATGCGTCGGAGTCGCCGGCCGGGTTGCGTCGCAAGCTTCAGGACGATTTTCTAGCGAGGGATGAAGTCGCGATCCGCTATGGGCGTAGCGAGCGGCAGGTCGCGCGGCTGCAAGAGCACCGACCATTTCCTACTGCATCGGTCGCATCGCCCTTCGAGCCGGAAGGTGTCTACTTGATCACCGGCGGAGCGGGCGGCATCGGCCGGTTGTTCGTGCAAGAAATCGCTACCCGCGCGCCAGGTGCAGTCGTCGTGCTGACTGGTCGTTCGGAGCTCGATGAAGCTGCCATCACCCACTTGCAGAGCGAGGGCGTGAATGACCTCGAGGTCGAATATCACCGCATCGATGTCACGGACGAGCCTGCGGTAGAGCGATTGATCGGGGACATCAAATTGCGACACGGACGTATCGATGGCGTCCTGCACAGCGCCGGTGTCGTCCACGATGGCTTGTTGAGCCGCAAGGCAGCGCACGAGTTCGCAGCAGTGCTTGCACCGAAGGTCTCCGGCGTGCTGATCCTCGATCGCGCGACGGCTTCATTGCCGCTCAAGTTCTTTGCGATGTGCTCTTCCATCGCGGGCAGCCTCGGAAGCTTCGGGCAAGGCGACTATGCCTGCGCGAGCGCGTTTCTCGATTCGTTCGCGCAGCACCGCGACGCACTGGTGCGGGCAGGCAAGCGGCACGGCCGCACGATTGCGGTGGGCTGGCCGTTCTGGCAGGAGGGCGGCATGCAGTTGAGCGCGGAACGCTTGCAGCAGATGGAATCGCGGTTGGGCTTGCTGCCGATGCCCACTGCTGCCGCGATGCGAGCGTTCGAGGCAGCGTTGAGCTTGCAGGAACCTCACGTGCTCGTGCTGTATGGACTAGAAAGCAAAGTAAGAGCCGCTTTTTCCGAGCAGTCGTCCCCGCGCCGCACAGCGCAATTTGCGGCAGTCGGGGAGAGCGGCTCGCCGGCCACGAGTTCCAACTCCGACATCCTAGAAACACGTGCGATAACATATTTCAAGAACCTATTGGCCAGTACGCTGCGCTTGCCACTGGAGCGGATCGAGGCCGAAGCCCCGTTGGAGCGCTACGGCATCGATTCGATTTTGGTCGTCCAGTTCACGAACGTACTCGAAAAGTCTTTCGGTCCGCTGTCGAAGACGCTGCTGTTCGAGCATCAGAACCTGATCTCCCTCGCTCGCTACTTTCTCAGCGCACATCGCCCGCGTCTGACGACGCTCGTCGGCATGGAAGGTGCGCCGGAACAGCGCGCAATCGCAGCGCGTGTAGAAATTCCTACAGCGTCAACCATTGTTGTCTCCAGCGAGGCTGCGACCGTGACGGCACGCCCGACCCGAGCCGGTGACGAACCGCGGCGCGAGGCCATTGCGATCGTGGGTCTCGCAGGACGATATCCGCAGGCGGATACGCTCGATGCGTTCTGGGAGAACTTGAAGGCGGGACGCGACTGCATCACGGAGGTACCGCCCGAGCGTTGGGATCACAGCGTCTATTTCGATGCGGAGCGTGGCAAGCGCGGCAAGACCTATGCGAAATGGGGTGGGTTCATCGACGGTTTCGATCGATTCGATCCGCTCTTCTTCAACATCTCGCCTGCCGAAGCACGCTTCATGGATCCGCAGGAGCGATTGTTCCTGCAGTGCGCGTACGAGGCAATCGAAGATGCGGGCTATACACGCGAGTCGCTGGCAAACAGCGGCGCGAAGGGACGGAAGGGGCAGGTGGGCGTGTTCGTCGGAGTGATGTACGAGGAATACCAGCTTTATGGCGCTCAAGAGCAGATCCGAGGTCAGCCCTATGCACTCGGTGGCAGTCCATCCTCTATAGCTAATCGCGTCTCGTATTTCTGTGATTTTCACGGGCCCAGCATGGCCGTGGACACGATGTGCTCCTCATCGCTCACGGCACTGCATCTCGCGTGTGAAAGTCTGGCGCAAGGCAACTGCGATGCCGCCATCGCGGGCGGCGTGAACCTCTCGCTGCACCCAAACAAGTTTTTGCTCCTTGCGCAAGGGCGCTTCGCGGCTACCCGCGGCCGGTGCGAGAGTTTTGGCGCACACGGCGACGGCTACGTACCGGGCGAGGGTGTCGGCGCAGTAGTGCTCAAGCCGCTGTCGCGTGCGATCGCGGGCGGCGATCACATCTACGCGGTGGTGAGAGCAACCGCGGTCAATCACGGCGGCAAGACGAACGGCTACACGGTCCCCAATCCGCACGCACAAGCGGATGTGGTGGCGACTGCAATCGAAAGATCCGGCATACCGGCGCGCGCCTTCAGCTTTGTCGAAGCGCACGGCACAGGTACGTCTCTCGGCGACCCGATCGAGATCTCAGGACTCAGTAAATGTTTTGCCCAGCACACCGCAGACAAGCAGTTCTGTGCGGTCGGTTCGGTGAAGTCGAATATCGGTCATTGCGAGAGCGCTGCGGGGGTCGCGGGGTTGACCAAGGTGCTGCTCCAGATGCAGCACGGCACACTAGTGCCATCACTGCATACGCAGACGCTCAACCCGAGCATCGACTTCGACAACAGCCCGTTCTACGTGCAGCGCGAGCTCACCCCCTGGCAACGCCCACGCATCAGCATCGAGGGCGCCGTGCAGGAGTTTCCGCGTGTCGCGGGGCTGTCGTCTTTCGGCGCCGGTGGCTCGAACGCCCATGTTGTCATCGAAGAGTATGTCAAACGTGAGGATCTGGTTAGGGAACATGGCAAAGCGTGGGCCGGTGCACCTGCGCTCATCGTCTTGT
>CBJNAT010000597.1:0-2808 GCA_966434585.1 uncultured Gammaproteobacteria bacterium
GATCTGCCCAAGCGCATGCTCATCGTCGGTGGCGGCATCATCGGTTTGGAGATGGCGACGGTGTACGACGCACTAGGCACGCGCGTGACCGTCGTCGAGCTGACGCCGGATCTGATCCCGGGCTGCGATCGCGATCTGGTGAAGCCGCTCGAGAAGCGAATCCGCGCGCGGTACGAGCGCATCCTCACGAGCACCAAGGTCAGCAAGCTAGAGCCAATCGCCGAAGGCATTCGCGCGAGGTTCGAAGCGAAGGACCCGATCGAGCCGGACGTGTTCGACAAAGTGCTCGTGGCGGTCGGCCGCGTGCCCAACGGTCGTATCGTCGGTGCGGAAGCGGCGGGGGTACTCGTCAACGAGCGCGGCTTTATTCCCGTGGATCGGCAGATGCGGACCAACGTGCCGCACATCTTCGCCATCGGCGACGTGGCTGGTCCGCCGATGCTGGCTCACAAGGCCTCGCATGAAGGCAAACTCGCCGCGGAAGTGGCGAGCGGGGAAAAACGTGCGTTCGATGCGCGCGTGATTCCGTCAGTCGCCTACACCGATCCTGAAGTGGCGTGGGTGGGTGTGACGGAAAAGGAGGCGAAAGCGAAGGGAACCAAAGTCGAAGTGGCGCGCTTCCCTTGGGCAGCGAGCGGTCGATCGCTGGCGCTGGGGCGGGACGACGGCTTCACCAAGTGGATATGCGATCCGCAAACGCATCGAGTCATCGGCGGTGGCATCGTCGGTCCGAATGCCGGCGAGTTGCTCGCGGAAGTATCGCTCGCGATCGAGATGGGTGCGGACGCAGCCGACATCGGTATGACGATTCACGCGCATCCGACATTATCGGAAACGATCGCGTTCAGTGCCGAGGCATTCGAAGGCACGCTCACCGATCTTTACATGCCGAAGAAGAAGTGAAAGCAATCACGGTTCACACGCCCGGCGGTCCTGAGGCGCTGGTCGGCATCGATGTTCCGATGCCTGCGGTCGGCGAGCACGATGTGCTGATCAAGGTGGCGGCGGCGGGCGTGAATCGTGCGGACGTGTTGCAGCGTAAGGGCAACTATCCACCCCCGTCGGGTGCTCCTGCGCATCCAGGGCTCGAAGTGTCGGGCACTGTCGAGCAAGTGGGCGGCGCGGTTCGTGAATTCAGATCCGGCGATGCGGTTTGTGCACTGCTCGCGGGCGGCGGCTATGCGGAGTACGTGAGTGTTCACGAAGGACAAGTTTTGGGGGTGCCGCGCGGCATCGGGCTAGTCGAAGCCGCGTCATTGCCCGAAGCGTACTTCACGGTGTGGAGCAACGTGTTCGAACGCGGCGGTTTGAAAGCCGGCGAGCGCTTCCTCGTGCACGGCGGCTCGAGCGGCATCGGCGCAGCGGCCATCCAACTGGCAGCGGCATTCGGCGCAACCGTGTTCGCCACGGCTGGGTCCGATGACAAGCTCCGCTTCTGCCAATCGCTCGGCGCGCAGCACACGATCAATTACAAGACTCAAGACTTCGTCGCCGTAGTGCGTGAGGTCACGAAGAACGCGGGCGTGAACGTCATTCTCGACATGATCGCCGGCGACTACCTCGACCGAAACGTGGATGCGTTGGCGACGGAGGGACGCCTCGTGATGATCGCGACAATGGGCGGCATCAAAGGACAGTTGAACGCCCTCAAGGTGATGAACAAGCGCCTCATCATCACCGGTTCAACGCTGCGCGCACGCGAAGTCGAATTCAAACGCGCGATCAAGGAACAGCTACTGCAGCACGTTTGGCCGCTGCTCGAGTCGCAGCGCCTTCGTCTGACGATCGATCGTGTATTCGATCTGGCCGCAGCGGGCGAAGCGCACGCCTACATGGAGTCGAGCGCGCACAGGGGGAAGATTCTGTTGCGGGTGGGGTGAGGCATCAGTGAAAGCGATGTGACTGGTGATCGGTGACTCGTGACTGGTAAGAAGCGGAGGCCTCATCCAATTTCTTGCCAGTCACCAGTCACCACCGCATCCCCCTCCACCAGCGTACCGGGATCAATCCCCGTCTCATCCCTGTACCGCGCATAGATCGGCGCGAAATCCGTCCCATACCCCGCCTCGAACAACTGCTCGAAGCTGTCGATGACGAAGTACGTCTTCTGAAAGTCATCGATGAGATAGTTCGTGCGCATCACACGCACGAGATCGAAGGCGATGCGCTGCGGGATCGGGCTTTCGACGCTGTAAACCGTTTCTGCCTTCGATGACAGGATTCCCGAGCCGTATGCCTTCAACCCGGTTGGCGTGCGCACCAAACCGAACTCCACCATGTACCAATACAACCTCGCGAGCATCTTGAGTCCGCCCGCTGCAATGGCCTTGCTGCCCGCCTGTCCATACGCCTGCATGAAGCGCGCGAACACGGGATTGGCGAGCATCGGCACGTGACCGAAGAAATCGTGGAAGACGTCGGGCTCCACGAGGTAATCGAGCTCCGAGCGACTGCGAATCCAGACGGTGACAGGAAAGCGGCGCTGCGCGAGGTGCGCAAAGAAGTGTTCCTCAGGGATGAGGCCCGGGACCGCGACGATTTGCCAGCCGCTGCTCGCTGCAAGCACACGGTTCGTGTCTTCGAGGCGGGGAATGCGATCCGGTGGCGCATTCAGCGTGCGTAGGCCGGCCAAGAACTCCGGTGCCGCATAACGTTCAACCATGGGCAACTGGCGCGTATACAGCGTTCGCCAGATGTCGTGATCGTCAGCCGAGTATTCGGACCAGCGTTGCTCGACGGTGTAGTCCGCCGCTGCGCGCGAGTAGTCGCCGCGCAATTGCACGGGGCGGTGAGTGGGAGCGCTGGGAA
>CBJNAT010000598.1:0-2807 GCA_966434585.1 uncultured Gammaproteobacteria bacterium
TGCGGTTGATGGAGTGTGTTCGGCTGCGGATCAAGGACGTCGACTTCGGGTACTCGCAGATCCTCGTTCGCGACGGTAAGGGGCAGAAGGGATCGCGTCGTGCCGCTGCCGCAGACGTACCGCAGCGCGCTGGAGCAGCAGATCCGTGAGACTCTGCTTTTGCATGAGCGCGATTTGGCAGCGGGTTCAGGTGAGGTGTTCCTCCCCGAGGCATTGGCGCGTAAATATCCGAACGCGCCGCGCGAACCCGGCTGGCAGTACGTGTTCCCTTCCGGAAAGCTGTCGGTGGATCCGCGCAGTGGCAAGACCCGCCGCCACCACCTTCACGAAACCAGCGTGCAGAAGGCGATACGTCGAGCGGCGCTTGTGTGCGGCATTCGCAAGCGCATCAGCACGCATACGCTGCGCCATTCCTTCGCAACGCACTTACTGGAAAACGGCTACGACATTCGCACGCTTCAGGAGTTGCTTGGTCACGCGGACGTGTCGACCACCATGATCTACACGCATGTGCTGAATCGGGGTGGACGAGCGGTGGTGAGCCCGGCCGACACCTAGGTTATCGATCCGCGTCGCTGTCGCAGCCAACCTTTGCAACTGCTACCCCCGCTCAAGCAAGATGCGCCCGGCGCGCTGAACCAACCGCGCGCACTCGACAAGAACAAGCGGGAGCCACATCCATATGCAGGCGCGGGAAGAACCTTCGTCGATCGGATTGACGATCGCGCTGGCGCTCGTCGGCGGGCTGATCGTCGGTGCCGCAACTGACGGGGATGGTTTCTTTATCGGGCTGCTGATGGGTGCCTTGGCCGCGCAGGTCTGGCACTTGCGGAAGCGTCATCGAGTGCTGCGCGAGGAAGTGAACGAACTGCGTCGCTCCATCCAGGCCGCACCTGCAGGAGCGGCAGCAGGCGCGCCTCGAGCAGAAGCCCCTGTCGAACCCATTCCAACACAAGCGGCAGCAGCGGAACCGCAGCAGCGACCAGAGCCTTCCGCTCCGGCTGCTCCTGCTGAAACAGCGTCGCCCATCGAAGCGCCACCGCCGCCCCAACCACGCCGCGTCATCGTGCGTGAGCCGGAGCCATCCTTCATCGACACCCTCGTCGCGCGCGCACTCGCCTGGATCAAAGGCGGCAATCCGCTTGCGCGCATCGGCATCGTCATTTTGTTCTTCGGTGGCGCGTTCCTCGCGAAGTATGCGGCTGACCACAGCCTGTTTCCGATCGAGCTGCGCTTTGCGTTGATTGCGCTTGGCGCATTCGCACTGCTGTTCATTGGCTGGCGGCTTAGGGATTCGCGGGCGATGTATGCGCAGATCCTGCAGGGCGGCGGCATCGCAGGTCTGTACCTCACCTTCTTTGCGGCGACGAAGTTCCTGCTGCTTCCCATCGGACTCGCACTTGCGCTCATGATTCTCGTTGCGCTCGCCGGCGCCGTGCTCGCGGTCGCTCAGAACGCGCTGTCATTAGCGGTCATCGGCACAACAGGCGGTTTCCTGGCGCCGCTGCTCGTGTCGACAGGCAGCGGCAATCACATCGCGCTGTTCACGTATTACGCCCTGCTCAACGTGGGCATCTTCGCTGTGGCGTGGTTTCGCACGTGGCGTGTGCTCAATGTGCTGGGCTTCTTCTTCACGTTCACGATCACGGGGCTCTGGCGGGCAGCCGCGTACGAGGACGCCGATCTCTTCAGTGCCGATGGCTTTCTCGTTCTGTTCTTCCTCTTGTACGTGGGCGTTTCGATCTTGAATGCCGTACGGCAGCCGCCGAACTTGAAAGGTTACGTCTCCGGCTCGCTCGTCTTCGGATTGCCCGTCGTCGCGTTCAGCCTGCACGCCTCCCTCGTGCATCGCATCGAGTACGCGCTTGCCTGGAGCGCGCTCGTGCTCGGCGCGTTCTACGTGTTACTCGCGCTCGTGCTGTATCGCACGCGCCGCGAGACGTTTCGACTGTTGGTCGAAGCCTTTGCCGCACTCGGCGTCATCTTCGCGAGCCTCGCGATTCCTCTCGCGTTCGATTCGCAGACGACCGCCGCGATGTGGGCCGTCGAAGGCGCAGGTTTGCTCTGGCTCGGCGTGCGACAGGCGCGCCGGCTGCCTCGTGCATTCGGCACGCTCCTGCAACTCGCGGCGGCCGGCGGATACGTCATCGGTTCGCATTCCGCAGCGCATCCGATCCTCAACGGTGTGTTCATTGGTGCGATGCTGATTGCCATCGCGGGCTACTTCAGCGGCTATTGGTTGTATCGCGGGCGCGAGCACCAAGCTCCGTATGAACGCGGCGTGCATGTCGTGTTTGCGCTCTGGGCGACTGCGTGGTGGTTGTTTGCGGGGCTGCACGAGATCGATGGATTCATGGCGTGGGCGGGCTTGGGCGCGGGCCTCGCATTCTTCGCGGTGACAAGCTGGGGTCTTGCGTTCTTTGCGCGTCGCAGTGGCTGGTACGTTCCAGATCGAATCGCGTTGTACTTACCAACAGCGGGCGCGATCGCCGGTCTGCCGTACGTCATGACACTCGACCATCCGTTCGCGGAGCTCGGCGGTATCGGCTGGTCTGTGTTGCTCGCGGCACATTTCAGCCGGCTCAAAGCAACCGACGACGCGACCTCCGACGCTCCGAGCCTCACGCCTCACGCCTCACGCCTCACGCCCATCACCTGGCTCCACGCCGGCGCACTCTGGCTGATCACATTCCTGCTCGCCAGTGAGCTGAGCGACTACGTGCACGAACACACCATCGGCGTGTGGCGCTGGCTACCTTGGGGTCTCGCGCCTGCCGCGGCACTCGCGCTCTTGAGTCGAAGCGAGC
>CBJNAT010000599.1:0-2805 GCA_966434585.1 uncultured Gammaproteobacteria bacterium
AGGCGAGGCCAAGGCGCGTCAGAAATCGATCAGTCAGGAATTCCGTGTTGCCTCCGTTGATCCGAATGCGCGCGTACGTTGGACCGTGGGCGCCTTCTACACCAAAGCGAAGCAAGACGAGAGCTTCTTGATTGCAAGCCCGACCGTCGGCGAGCTCCTCCCGCTCGAGCTCATCTTCGGCATCCCGCTCACCGATGGTCGTTACCTGTTTACGGCGTGGAACGACTCCGACGAGAAACAGTACGCGGCGTTCGGTCAGATCGACGTGGATCTGGTGCCGCGCCTCACGGCCACCGTCGGCTTGCGCTATGGCAAGACGATCTTCGACTTCACTCGTAGCGTGGGCGGACCGCTGAACTACACAGGCAGCGGGCCGGAGATCACCACCACGAGCGGTCGGCAGACCTCCAAGCCGCTCACACCCAAGTTCGGCCTGTCCTACAAGGCCGATGACAACAACCTGTACTACGCCTCGGTCGCCAAGGGTTTTCGCGTCGGCGGTGTGAACCCACCGTTGTTCGCGAGTTGCGAAATCCAGGATGCGCCGGCGAGTTTCGGTCCGGACACGACGTGGAGCTATGAAATCGGCTCCAAGAATCGCTTGTTCGGGGGCGCCTTGCGCTTGGAGCAAAGCGCTTTCTACATCAAGTGGCAGGACATCCAGCAGTTCGTGCTCGCTGGCTGCGCCGGCAACGGTTTCCGCGACAACTTAGGGAGCGCAGTCAGCAAGGGCTTCGACTTCCAGGCCGTCACTCAGTTGACCGACAATCTCACGGTCACCGGTGCAGTGGGTTACGTCAGCGCGAAGCTGCAAAAGACGATCGAAAGCCAAGGCTTGATCGTCACGCGCGATGGCGACTCGTTGTCCGGCTCACCGTGGCAACTCGCGTTGCACGTCGATTACCAGCATCCGGCGTTCGGGGACGGAGAGTTCTATCTGCATGCCGATACTCGTTACAACAGCCACAACACCGGCCACAACGTGACGGCAGAAGATCCGCGAGCGCTGGGCTACGATCCGAGCATCGAATTCGATCCGGCCATCACGGAAGTCAACCTGCGCGGGGGCGTGCGCCTGTGGCAGGGTGTCGATGTCTCGCTGTTCGTGAACAATCTGTTCGACAAAGCACCGATGCTGAATAAGACTCACAACACCGAGACCTCGCCATTGTTCGCCTACGGCACGATTCGGCCGCGCACCGTCGGTATCACCGTGAGCGTGCGGCGCTGATCCGAATGAGCCAGTGGAGATGATCGATCGCCGTGGCATGTTGAAAGCAATGGCCGCGGCGTTCGTCACGCCGGACCTGCTACCGATAGCAGCAGCGAGTGCCAGCGAGCGTCCGATTGCGCATACTCGCTCAGGCCTCGTGCGCGGGGTGTCGGAAGACGGCGTGCTGGTGTTCAAAGGCGTGCGTTACGGCGCGAACACGGGCGGTGCGAATCGCTTTCTACCACCACGACCACCCACTCCATGGACGAATGTGGTCGACGCTACCGCTTATGGGCCGGCTGCAACGCAGAGCGAACCTGGCGCGGCTCGAGGCAGTCGCTTTGCGGAAGGCGAGAGCGAAGATTGCCTCACGCTCAATGTCTGGACGCCGGCGCTGCGCGATGGCAAGAAGCGCGCGGTCATGGTGTGGCTCCATGGCGGCGGGCTCTGGCGGCTGTCGGCCGCGGGTGATGATCAGGCTGGAAGACAACTGAGCCGCAAAGGCGACGTCGTCGTCGTCAGCCCAAATCATCGCTTGGGCGTGTTCGGTTTTCTGTTGCTCGATGATCCTTACTTTCGGCGTTCGGCCCACGCGGGAATGCTCGACCTCGTCCAGGCGCTTGCATGGGTACGCGACAACATCGAGGCGTTTGGGGGCGATCCAGGCAACGTCACGATCTTCGGCCAATCTGGTGGCGGCCAGAAGGTCTCCTTGTTGATGGCCATGCCTGCCGCGAAAGGCCTGTTCCACAAGGCAGTGATTCAGAGCGGACCTGCGCCGTTGGCGTTGGAGCATACTTACGCACGCTCGCTCACCGATTCGCTGCTGTCGCATCTCAGGATTGGCCGCGACTCGCTTCGTCGACTCCAGCAGATCTCCACTGAAGAAATCCTGGCCGCTTATTACAAAGTGTTTGCGGAGGTGGGTGGCTTCGGCGTACTGGGCGTGATTCAAGACTTCGCGCCGGTTGTCGATGGCGATGTATTGCCACAGCAGCCTTTCTGGCATGCGGCGCCGCCTTGCTCTGCGGATGTGCCGCTGCTGATTGGTACGACGCGCACCGAGATGACTGAGACCACGCTGGAAGGGCAACCGGATGCCTACAAGATGGGTTATCCGCAGATCGAAGCCCAGCTCAAGCCGCTCTTCGGCAACGATGCATCGAAAATTCTCGCGCACTATCGCCGCGCACATCCGCACGCCTCGTCCTGGGAAGTCTATTCGCTGATTCTTTCGGATTGGCCGACGCGGCTGTTCTCAGTTCACATCGCCGAGGCCAAGGTGCGGCAAGCCAAGGCGCCGGTGTTCGTCTACCGCATGGACTGGCGGACCACCGCGCATGACGGCCTGTTCATGTCGCCGCATGCGATCGACATTCCCTTCGTGATGGACACTGTCGATGTAGCTGCGGGTGGTGCGGGGCGGGAAGAGCGCAGGATGGCTGATCAGATGAGTGGCGCATGGCTCGCCTTCGCGAAGAGCGGCCGGCCACGCATAGCGGGAGTCGAGAATTGGCCTGCCTATGATCTCGCCACTCGTCCGACTCTACTGTTCAATCTCGAGAGCCACGTGGTGAACGATCCCGACGGCG
>CBJNAT010000600.1:0-2797 GCA_966434585.1 uncultured Gammaproteobacteria bacterium
GATTCGTGAACGAGGTGTTCATGCCCGGTGCGAATACGCTCGGTTGCCACGCCTATCTCGCACCAGAGCTCAAGACACGCAAGAGCGCGCACTTCGAAGCGAAGCTCGAACGCATTCCAATCAGCTTCGTGCGTGATTCGTGGCGCATGGCATCGACTGACGGCTACTCCAGCGAACTGCTCGATGATTCCCGGCGCAAAGTCGCCACGGCTGTGCGGCGCATCGAAGACACGCTGCAGGCAGCCGAGTGGCTCTTCGGCGGCGCGTATTCCCTGGCCGACATCGACGCATTTGCAATCTGCAACTCGCTGCCCACGCTGACGCCGGATCTCGTGACCGACAAGGTCGCGCCGCGCGTAATGGATTAGCTGGAGCGCATTCGCGCGCGCCCCGCCGTCCGCGCGGCATTGCAGATGAGCCGTACCGGTCAGCCGGAGCGTGCCTTTGTGCCGGGGCCGGAGCATTCGCGGTGGGGATGAGCATCGAGATGTGCGGCAGTCGAACGAAATCGATCAAAAGCTACAACACTGAACGGGGGACTGTCATGAGTAACGTATCGTCCAATCGATCCAACGCGCGCAGCACACCGCTCGCCGATCACATCAGCGCCGTTTGCCGGCTCGCAGCAGGCATCGTACAGCTGCTCTGCGTAGGCACCACTGCGCTCGCTGCGGAGGAGGAGGCACTGGAAGAGATCATCGTGACGGCACAGTTTCGCACTGAGCGACTCCAGGACACGCCGATCGCGATTACCGCAGTAAATGCAGCCCTGCTCGAGCAGCGCAGCCAGACCAGTCTCGTGCAGGTCGCCGCACAGGCTCCGAACGTGAATCTCACGCCTAGTCAGGGATCGTTTGGACCGGGCATGGCCGCCTCGATTCGCGGCATCGGCCAATACGATCTGAACCCCGCGTACGAGCCCGGTGTCGGCATCTATATCGATGACGTCTACTACTCGCAGATCCTGGGCTCCAATTTCGAACTGCTCGATGTCGACCGCGTCGAAGTGCTGCGTGGCCCGCAAGGCACGCTCGCTGGCAAGAACTCCATCGGGGGCGCCGTAAAGCTGTTCTCGAAGAAGCCCGATGGCGAGACCAGCGGGTTCGTGGAAGCGACGTACGGCAAGTTCGATCGGATGGAAGCGCGCGCCGGCGCCAATTTCGCGATCGTGCCGGAGCGCCTGTTCATGCGCGTGTCGGGTGTCACGCGCGATCGGGATGGGTATGTCGATCAACTCGACTACGGTTGCGATCGGCCGGGCAACGCCGCAGGTCAGGGCGGCACCAACATCCCATCGACCGTGTCATCCGGGTCGAGCTGTAAGGTGGGCGAACAAGGCGGCAAGGATTACTGGGGCGCGCGGGCAGCCCTGCGCTACCTGCCGAATGATTCAGTGGACATCAACGTTTCAGGCGACTACAACCGCGATCGTTCGGACACCTCACCTGTGACGCTCCTCAGTGTCACCAGGAATCCAAACAACGCGGCGTTTCCGACGTACACATCGGCCAACTTCGTCCCAGACGATCGTTACGCGACTTACGCAACTTTCTTCGACCCACAGACCTTCAGTGCCGTTGCTGCTCTGAGCGGGCAGGATCCGTTCAACGGCCCATTCAGAACGCCGGACGACGTGGATGTGAAGGCCTGGGGTCTTTCCGGACGCGTGGAGTGGGAGATCTCGGACTCACTTGCGCTGACGGCCATCAGTGCGTACCGCACGTTCCACACGATCTACGGTGACGATCAGGACGTCTCGCCGCTCGCGATCGCACACGGCTTCAACGACCTCGAAAACAACTCTAGGAGCCACGAGCTACGCCTGAACGGTACGGCGTTCAACAAGCTTCTCGATTACACGATTGGCGGCTTCTACTTCGACCAGACGACGGTCTACAAGACCCGCCAGGACCTGCGCTACGTCGCATTTCCGCTCGGCCTCGACTTCCTATGTGACGATCCGATCGATGCCAAGACGAAGGCAGGCTTCGTGCACGGCGTGTGGCACATCACGGATCAGTTGAACCTCACCACCGGGTATCGCTACACGAAGGAAGAGAAGGACTACACGTACTCACGACTCGACTCGAAGACGCTGACACCGGCGTTCTTCATCGGCGGTTTGAATGGTCAGGTCGGCAGTTTCGACGGCTCGCGCTCGGACTATCGCGTGAGCGTCGACTATCGCTGGACTCCGGACTTCATGACCTACCTGCAATACTCGACCGGCTTCAAGGGCGGCGGCGTGAATCCGCGCCCCTTCATCGATACCCAGGTGCAGCCGTTTGACCAGGAGACGTTGAAAGCCACCGAGCTGGGCTTCAAGTCCGCGTTCCTCGACCGTAGGGCACGCCTGAATGGCGCGATCTTCTACAACAAGTACAAGGATATTCAGCTGACGCTGTTGTCGTGTCCGCAGTTCTCGCCCTCGCCGTTCTTCCCCTGCGCACTGCCCACGAATGCCGGCGATGCCACCATCAAGGGCGCGGAGTTGGAATTCGATTTCAACGTGTTGGGTGGTTTGTCCTTCGATACGTCGGGCAGTTATCTCGATTTCGAGTACACCGACATCAATCCGGCGGCGCGCTTCAACGCGGCGGGCCTGGAAACCGGCGTGACACCTGACATGGTCACGCAGTTCACGCCGAAGTGGAAATTCAGTGCCGGCCTGCAATACGAGTGGCAGCTCGGCAATGCGGGTACGCTCACGCCCCGAGTGGACACGAGCTATCAAAGCAAGATGTACACGAACGCGGTCAACGCGTCGACCAATCGGGTCGACAGCTACACCGTCTGG
>CBJNAT010000601.1:0-2779 GCA_966434585.1 uncultured Gammaproteobacteria bacterium
CCGTCCTCGTACGTGGCGTAGCTCGCAAAGCCGACGTGCCGGCCATCGCGATCCAGCTTCTGAATGGCGATAAAGAGATCGAGGTCGTCCGCGCTCTCGGCAGCTACGAACAATCGTAGCTTCATGTGGCCCACGATCTCGGCCATCTCCTCGAACCGCCAGTCGAACACTACCCGGCCGGACTCATCGAGGGAGTCATAGCTGGCGAAGTCGTGAATCTCCGGCGCTGATCTCTGCAGACGTTGCGAGGCGCTGTCGAGGAACAGCTTGCGGTAATGGGTCTGCGCGATCGGCCAGTCGTCCGCGCTCTTGAACTGACCTTCATGGAATTGCTCGCGTACTTCCAGGCGCACCTTCGACCACTGCTTCACTTCGGTGTCGAGCCCTTTGAGAAAGTGATCGAAGAAAGCTTGCTGCCGTCGCACGGAATCCGGCAGGTAGTAGTAGTGCCACTTCTTGCGCCCGTGGATCTCGAGCCATTTCTGTTTGGACGCGATCTTCTTGTAGCCCTCCAAAGTGCCGCGCGTGTGCAGGCCGTGGTCGGTCCAGCTGGCAACGACATACGCGGGTACTTGAATCTTCTCGAGCTGTGCCGCTTTCGATGCCCAGAATTCATCGAAGAACGGATGCTCCTGCGTTTCCGCCCACAGGTCTTCGACGCGATGATCGGATGCGCCCCAGCGTACGTGGATGTAGGGCCAGAAGTACGTCTCAGGAATGCCGCCGTGGTAGACGACTTCGCGATACGTATCGCTCCAACCTTCCCAGGGATTGATCGCGGCCAAATGAGGCGGATTCAACTCGGCCACGCGCCATTGGGAGGAGGTCAGATACGAAACGCCGGATAGGCCAACCTTGCCGTTGCTCCACGGCTGCACGCCCGCCCACTCGATCACATCGTAGAACGCGCGTGCCTCAGCCGGTGACAAGAACGTCGCATCGCTGTTCGCGTACCAGAGGCCTGGCACGTCGGCATTGATGATGATGTAGCCCCGGGGAACCCATTGCAGCGGGTCGGGCGCTTCGAAGATCGTGTAATCGGAACACCATTCTTCTTTGACGCCGCTCGTGGGATAGAGCCTGGCAAGCGGGGCGGGGTTGTGCTTGCCATACGGAGTCCAGGCGATGACGGGTGGACATTTCTGCGACTCATCCGTTGGTCGAAAGACGTCCACGAACACGTTGAAGCCGAAGCGCGTCGGCACTTCGACATCGCGCTCGATGATCATCCCATACGCGACGCGGCGCTCGAACTGACGCGGACGTGCGCCGCGGAACTCGGGTGTGTTCAAGGCCTTGCGGAAGCGGTACTCCATAGTCACATCGCACAGGTCGAGGCATTCGCCCAATACCCATGCCAGCCCGAGCGCAGACGCACCGGCAGCTTGATCGTCGCGAAGGGACCGCGATCGATGTAGCCGTCGCCTTCCGGGGAGTCCGGCGCGCGCGGGATGAAGCAGGGCTCCTGGCAAGGATCCTCAATAGGGGTCTCGTAGACGGTCGTCTTGCCCGTCGCGAGATCCACGTGAGCAAAGCTGTTGCGAGTGCCCGCATAGCTCAGCTCCCAACCATGACGATAAGGCAGGGTCTGATAGCGATCGTCGTTGCGAGGGAATTCGCTGATGTAATCGCTCAGTAGTTTGGTTTCGAACGGTGTCGCGGTTTCTGGTGTCTTGCCACCTTTCTCATATTGAGCGGTGTAACGCGTGAGGCGCGGGTTCATCTTGGAGAAGTCGAATGGCTTGCCGAACTCAGGGAAGAACGGGAAGCAGTTGCCGTCCGCCCGCGAGCCGTCCATGTGCACACCCGATGCGTCGTCGAACGTGTTCATCAAATGCGAGACGAACTGCGTTGGTCCGACGAACCAGCGGATGTCTTTCGCCTCGCCTTCTCGCGGCATGACGGCGAGATACATCGGCAATGTCGGATCCCAGCCGAAATGCTTCAATCCTTTCTTGAGCCCTTCCTCGCCGGCGCCGATCAACGGGACAATGGGCCACACGACGAAATGCTGGCTCACGCCGATGTCGTGCATCATGTTGTAATACGGCACTTCGAACTCGACCGAGCGCTGCACTCGGCCTTGCGCGTTGATGTCGAAGTACACGACGTCGCGCGAGAACAAGCCTTTGCCCCCATAGCCGAATGCGATCATGTGGCCGTTCTTGGGATCGATGCGTGCGTGCGCCGTGAACGTGGGGTTCTTCATCGTGCCGTGGAAGTCCCACGGTCCCGACGTTTCGAGAGTTTTGGGATCGATGGCGTGCGGCACGCCGTCTTCTTTCATTGCCAGCAACTTGCCCGCGTGCACGATGGGCGCTGTGTTCGCCATCCATCGCTCGATGCCATTCACGGAAGGGTCATCCGTGAATGGATTGCGATAAAGACCGAACAACGACCGCCCTGCGGCGCGTTCTGCTTTCCAGCGAGCGGTCTGCACGTAGCGGTGCTTCAGATCCACACGTCCGTTCTTGAAACGGAACGAGGTGATCATGCCGTCCTCGTTGAACCAATCGTCTTGTGGGAAGCGCGAGGGATATTGGCGGTCCGAGGCCATGCGATAGAAGGCGCCATCGAGCTGCGCGGGAATTTCGCCGTCGATTTCGAGGTCGTGCACGTCCACCTCAGCGCGGCTGCGGGCCGCCGCGATCTCGAGCGCTTCCGGCATGCCGGGACGAATGGAACCGGAAAAGTTCGTCATGATCGTTTGCCTCCGCGGGGGCCTGTAGCTAAAGCGCAGACTAGCGACGAGGGGGGCAGGCCATGCGGCCCGGAGTGA
>CBJNAT010000602.1:0-2777 GCA_966434585.1 uncultured Gammaproteobacteria bacterium
CGCTGATCGCCTTCGAGAACACCGGGAACTGCATCGCGGTGAGGTCTTTCACGTCGCGTACACCCGCATCGATGATGAGCCCCTTGGCGCCGCGTGCACGGAAGGACGTCGCGAGCAAGTCGCCGAAGAAACCATCCGTGCAATCAGCGGTCACAGCGGCCACGACGACATCCCCCGGCCGCAGCTGTTCAGCGGCCACATGCATCATCCAGTTGTCGCCGGGATGCATGAGCACCGTGACAGCCGTGCCGCACACGTTCGCGCCGACGTAGATCGGTCGCATGTAGGGCTTCATTAAACCGACGCGGCCCATCGCCTCGTGGATGGTCGCCACGCCGAAACGGCTGAGTTTTTCTACCGCCGCAGAGTCGGCGCGAGTGATGTTGCGTTTGACGATGCCGAGATCGTTCATGGGGTCTCCGACAGCTAACGGGCTACGGGCTACGGGCTACAGCCAGAAAAGAGGAGCATCTTCTCTGGCCGTTGCCCGTTGGCCGTAAGCCGTAGCCCATAACTACTTTCCCTTCCTCTTCAACTCCGCATCGAGCCGCGGGTACACACGCCGCGCATTCAGCTCGTATACCTGGCGCTTGTCTTGAGCCGACAAGATCGTCGAGGCCTCGATGTAACGCTTCGTGTCGTCATAGTTGAAGCCCGTCTCGGGGTCCACACCACGCACGGCGCCGATCATCTCGCTCGCGAACAGGATGTTGTCGACGGGAATGACCTTCGTGAGCAGATCGATGCCGGGTTGGTGGTACACACACGTATCGAAAAAGATGTTCTTCAGCACGTGATCTTTCAGCAGCGGCTTCTTCAACTCCTGCGCGAGCCCACGGAAGCGGCCCCAGTGATAGGGCGCGGCGCCGCCGCCGTGCGGGATGATGAAGCGCAGTGTGGGGAAATCCTTGAACAGATCGCCCTGGATGCACTGCATGAACGCGGTCGTATCGGCGTTCAAGTAGTGCGCGCCCGTGGTGTGGAAGCAGGCATTGCAGCTCGTGCTCACGTGCACCATCGCCGGAATGTCGTACTCGACCATCTTTTCATAGATGGGGTACCAGTGGCGGTCGGTGAGCGGCGGCTCTTTCCAGTGACCGCCGGACGGATCGGGATTCAAGTTGATCGCGACGAAGCCGTATTGCTCGATACATTTCTCGAGCTCGGGAATGCACGTGCGCGGATCCACGCCCGGCGACTGCGGCAGCATCGCGGCGCCTATGAAGTTGTCTGGAAACAGTTGTGACACCCGAAAGCACAGCTCGTTGCAGATTGCGGCCCAGGTGGAGGAGACATTGAAGTCGCCGACGTGATGCGCCATGAAGCTTGCGCGCGGCGAGAAGATCGTCAGATCCGAGCCGCGCTGCTTCATCTGTTTCAACTGATTCGTCTCGATCGACTCGCGCAGCTCGTCGTCGGAGATCTTCAAGTCGGCGACGCGCGGCATCTCGGCCGGATTCTTGATGCCGGCGATCTGCTTGTTGCGCCACTCCTCGAGGGCCTTCGGCGCTGTGGTGTAGTGACCGTGGCAATCGATGATCATGGGTGCTTTCCTCTCCAGAGCGCGCTCGGAATCATCACTTCGCCGCGCATGATGAGACGCGCCGTGCGGAGCAGGGCCGCGCGGATCACGTTCTGAGGATTCTTCGGATCGACTTCCAGCTCGACGCTGAACTCGCCCGTGGGATGCTCCACCGACACGGTCTTCGTGAGCCCCTCCGGCATCACCGCGATGCCCTGCGTGATGGAGCCTTCGAGCACGCATGCCGTGCCGATCGTGACGGCAGCGAGCACGCCGATCGCGTCATGACACGCATGCGGGATGAAGCAGCGCGTGTTGATGCTGCCGCCGCCGCGCGGCGCGGAGATCAGACACATCTTGGGATAGTTCTTCGGCTTCACATCGCCGAGCCCCATCAAATGTCCTGCTTTCAAGCGCAGCGCTTCGATCTTCTGCTTGAGATCGGTATCCGCGTTGAGCTCGGAGACCGATTCGTAGCCCGTACGCTTCAGGTCGGCTGCCTTGAACAACACCATCGGCATGCCGTTGTCGATGCACGTCACCGTCGCGCTACCTGCGCCTTCCACATCGATTTCATCGCGCACATGACCGGTCGGCAGCAAACTCGAACAGACAGAGCCTGCCGTATCGAGGAAGTTGATCTTGATCGGCGCGGAGGTGCCCGGCACCCCATCGATGCGCGCATCGCCCGCGTACTCGACTTTGCCGCCGGGTGTTTGCACGGTGATGTCGCACTGCATGTCGGTGTTCAACGTGAGCACACGCAACGTCGTCGTCTCGCTTTGCGCTTTCACCATGCCGGTCTCCAACGCGAAGGGGACCACACCCGCAAGCATGTTGCCGCAGTTGGGTGTCGTGTCGACCGTGTCTTTATCGGGTTGTAGTTGCGCGAAGAGAAAATCGAGATCGACACCGGGCCTCGTGCTCGGGCGCACGATCGCCACTTTGCTCGTGAGCGGATGGGCACCGCCTAGCCCATCGATCTGTCGCGGGTCCGGCGAGCCCATGACGGCGAGCAGCACGCGATCGCGTAAAGCGATTTCGGACGGCAGTTCAGACTCGGCAAAGAACGGACCGCGCGAGGTGCCGCCGCGCATGAACAGACATGGAATCGCCGTCTGCATCGTTCGTTCTCGCCCTGTTTCAGGCGTGAATTATGGCGATCGCCTCCGGGAGTCGAGCGCCATAGCAGCTATCGCACATCAGCATGAGCTTTAGCAGCCTGTCGAACTTAGGATTGATCTACTGCGACGAT